>NZ_JAWJTF010000192.1:0-5495 GCF_048836525.1 Nostoc sp. CALU 546 | reverse complement strand
GTTTTTCTTGATACCATTGAGATAAAGATTTTTGCACAGCGTGAGAACAACATCTTTGGAGGATTTCATATTGTTTCCAATCAGCTCCCACGCAGGCTAAATCAATAAGTTTCCCTAACGGAGTAACGCGATTAAAGATAATATGTAAATGAAGACAATCAGGTGTAATTTCCAAAAAGCTAATAAACTGTAAATCATCCCAACCAATACCATGAACATATTGATTTAAAATTTGTTGGCAAGATTCTTCTGTCAGAGGCTGATGAAGATTTTTTAAAGTAATTATGGTATAAATGCCAACTTTTTTAAGTTTTGGCCTTCGATAAGAGAGAGCTTGAAAACTGGCAATGATTTCGGAAGTCTCAGCATGAATATCTAAAAAGCTGACTGAACAAGTCTTTCGATTCCATGCTATTTTTTCAAGGATACTAAAACTCTCAATAGCAGATTCTTCAATAATCATTCGCATAAGGAAAAGTTCTCAATGAAAGGGAAATAGGGAACAAGGAACTTTTAACTGGGGTAATGTAAAGGAGGATTTATACCCATCTACAATTCGTTAATGACTCTTTTAAATAAAAACATTTGATTCAACATCTATCAATGAACTAACCTCAGACATATCCAAAGGCAAAGAGTTATTAGAAACTTCTGGAGTATTTTGAGATAAAGGGAAACGATTGTTAATATTAGCAATTCGGATATCTAAGTCTTGCTGAGTTGGAAATTTTTGAGTACTTTTCCGAGCTAAAAGACTGACAACGTTAGCCCATCGCTGCTGGTTATATTCTTCAATATCTCGAATAGCTTGAGGTATTTTGAGAGATTTTAGCAAAGGAACCGACCCCTCATTTTTATTAGAATAAGCAGGATTAATGAAGACACATTTACCTGGAGGCAACTTCAAAAACTGGGCTGACTCAAAGAGTTTTTTAGTTTTTTCCTGCTCACTAGTAGTAGTGTTTGCTTTTCCCCCGCCTGTAGAACGGCTTTTATGCTTGTACTTGATTTCCTCATCGCCCAAGAAACTGGAGAATAATTGTGCAGACTCATTTTCACCAGGATTGAAAACAAACTTAGTCCCGCAAGCCCCAAGAATAGTCTTAGCAACTTCCTTTCCATAATTTTTCTCAAGCTGCCCCATATTCTGCCAGCCCAGGATACCGCAGAACCCCTCAGAGCGTGATTCGTTCAGCCATTTAAATAAGTCTGGTAAGTACAGAGAAGGCAGTTCATCGAGTGCAACTATAAGAGGGTCAAAACGCTTTTTAGCAATGTTCCGAGCAATTGTCATGTGTAAAATACTGGTGAGCAAAGGGCTAACTGCGTCCCGACGTTCTCTGTCTAGCCCGAAGATAATCATCTGTTTACCCTTGATTGATAAGGGAAGAGTAGTCTTACCAATGAAACAACCAATAGTATTTTTGGCCATGAAGCGAGTGAACATGATGCTAGCGGTAGATACAATGCCAGCAACAGTTTTTTCACTTGCGGCGGAACTGAACAACTGACCAAAGGCAATTTTAATCCAAGGATTGAGATTAGCTGCCATCAATCTTTGCACCATAAGTTCAGAAGAAAGGATGGCGGCACTAGTCATAACATCAGCGCATTCGCCAAACTCTTTAGTCAGCATCAAGATAGCTTGTGTCAACTGATCCCCTGCTGGAGCAAAGAAACCATCTTCATTACTATTACTAAGAATGCGGAAGTTTTTATTAATTACAGTAGCGATTTGCCTAGCTGTTTCAGCATCACTACTGTCTCGTAAAAAGTCCAATGGATTACAAACTTCCGATTCTGGAAATCCTGGGGCGAAAATGTGAACATCATAGCCCTGACCCTTAGCGTAAGCAGCTATTTTGGCTTGAGAGGGATACTTAAAATCATAAGCAATTATCGGAAATCCTTGGTCAATGGCAGAGTAAATTGCGGGGTTAATAGCACTGAAAGTTTTACCACTACCGGGAGCGCCAATTGCCGCCGTTCCTCGTTGAACATCAGGAATATAAAAAGTAGTGCCAGCGCCACTTTCTTGTTTAGCACCCTTGCATTTATGCTTACCTATGTAAAGTGCAGCACTATCACATTTGGGTGAATTTATTTGTTGTAGCGCCTTTTTCTTGGCAGCAGCAGTTTCTTTACTACCTCCCCAGTAACTAGTAGCAATCTTCTTTTTATTACTGCCATCGCCAAAGAATACTCTCATTAAAATGTAAGCAGCCAACATACTTATAATTGCTAATCCACTTGGTTTAAATAAATGATGAGTGTACTTACCAATGTCACTATGTGGATTTTGTAACTGTTCAAAATGAAATGGTTGGTTGTTTGTAGAAGTAGTCAAATTATTGCTCATCACGCAAAAATTCAGGAATTAAGAATAGTTAATTAGGAACAGTAGAGGGACTACCAAAAATAATTGGGTCTTTTTCGTGATAATTGATAAACGGAACTGGCCCAATAAAGTAGGGAGTACAAGTCCGACCAACAAAAGGAATAGTCTTGCAGAAACGGAAAAACATAGCAGTGTTAACGGAACCGCTCGATTCATCTATATCCCACACCACTTGTTTAAATGATTTACCAAAGGGATGACGACCTGTTGGCTCAAGACCACCATTAGCTACAGCTAAAATTCCATAGCCACCTTTTACTTTTTGGACTTTACCCGAAATCCATTGCGCTCCAGTGGTCTGACCAAGACCTGAAGCTTCAAAGTGGACGCAATTATTTTGATTGCAAGGGACATTAAAACCCTCTTGATAACTGCCAGAAATGCTGCGAATCCGGTTAGCTTCTATATCTCCCAATGGCAAATCTACTTGCCCAACGAAAGAAAGATCCGGCTCTGGCACATTAGGAAAATTATTCCAAGATAAATCCTTTAATCCGGGAATGTCTGAAATTAGAGTATCTTGCCAATTAGCAAATTCATCAAATGATGAGTTTTCAATCCCCGGAATCGATGTCAGCTTGTATTTAGACAAATCAATTTCATTGCCGAGAGTGATATTATCTAAATTGTAATAATTAGCAACGTTACCAATTCTTTGATTAGTGCTGATACCCATTTGGCGAAAAAAGTCAGCTATTGGTGCTACACTACTGGCTGATTGATTAGCTAAATCAGGTATAGCCTTGACTAAATCGCTAAGGGTTTGAGTTTTGATTATTCCAAAATCGTCAAGCTTTAAACCATCTAAATCAATAGCTAATGCCTGAGATATTATCGAGAGGTTAAGCTTTTCAAGATTCAAATTGGCATCTTCAAAATCCCCAAGCTCCATAAAATCGCCAATACTTTGTCCAGCTTGCCAAGTTCTAGTCTGATTCCCTCGGTCAGTTGGGTAAGTCACATGACCAGATTCAGATACAATCATGTCTTGAAACTTCATTTTTGACCAGTCTGGAATCAAGCCATTGTTGCTAGTGAAAAATGGGACTTGTGCTGATGCTTTTGGCAATAAAAATCCAATTGCCTGATTCATAATTCCATACTGACAAAAACTGTGAATAAATAATCCTCCTAGCAATCCAAACAATATTAAATAGCGAATCATGTCAAAAGTAATTTTGGGCGAACGCTTTGATGATTTCATATTTGTCACTCTGTCCTGTTTTTTTGTCCAAGCTCGATTAATTTGTTAACTAAATTAAGTGAGACACCAGCCTGAGCAGCAGCAATAGGCATTTGCTCTCCAGCTTGAAAATGAGTCAAGAATTGCTCAATCCGATTGTGAAGTTCATCAGATGAGGAGAGCAAACCATTACTAATCGCTACGCTCATCCCCGCCCTGATTTGTTTTGTGGTGTTGATAGTTTGTACTAATGGCGATAATAAGGGTCGAGTAACTCTTGAAGATGGTTTATCCGAGATAATTGACACTTGACTGTATTCAGGACGGGAATTAGATGGGGTAACTTGAAAATGGTAAACTTTGCGCGAGCCAGAAGCAGTTTGAGTAATCACTGTAAGCAAAGTTGCACTTGTTTGCGGCAGTCCTGGAACCGGAAGCTTTTTAATCCGGCGTAAGTGAAGTAATCCAGCACTACTGTTTTGACAGTTCTGGTCGATTCCCTCTAAACAACCATCAGTGTCAATCAGAACTTGCGAGGGATCGTCAATCCACACCCGCTTCACCATCTCATTGACTTCATAAAATGAAATTGATACGCCTGAGCCATTCCAGACCTTAATTTTTTGCAGCTTGGCAGTGCTGCCACTAACCTGAGATTGCTTTATAGTGCGGACTGTACTTTGAGCATAGGTTTTGACTGGAACTAGACACACTGCCAAAAAAGCAGCAACCCCAAGCTGGAGCGCTGTCATGAGTTTTAACTTCTTCATGGCAACTCCAGAGAACGATTCACCAAAAACGTAATCTTCGTCCCCTGTGGGATATACCAAACATTGGGACGAGCGGTGATTTCTTGGTTAGAAGTTTCTGCACGACGAGCAATGGTGTCACTAAGCTTGCCAAAAGCACCTTGCAAGAATGCCCCGCCAATATTGCGCTGGCTGTTTGAAGTCGTGCTAGAGCTAAATGTCCCTGTAGCAGAATTAATTACACTGCTACTGGAATCAGATTGATTCAGGATTGTTCCTACTTGGCCCAAACCACTGACTAATCCCACAGTCAAGTCAGAACCTCCCCCTTTCTTATCTTGGAACTGTTTAGCTAACAACGGTTTCCCGCCTTCTCCTAATACAGAAATTGCACCGCTACTAATTGGGTACTCAGTGTTATCTTTGATAATGCTCGTGACTTGCACACTTACATAAGAGCCACCATTAACCTGTAGGGGTTCAACGGCCAATAAAGTGCCTTTATGAATTGCCACATTTCCATAGTTGTCATGCAAATCAGCCGTTAATCTAGCAACATAGCGTTTACTATCATCTGGAGCCTGCTGTTGTTGGAAGCGAGTATTTTCGCTTTGCTGCTTGACCACTGGAGTCACTAAAACACCATTTGCGAATTCCCCAACAACTAAATAGCGAGTTTTACGCTGTTGCAGAATTTGGTTTTCTTGAGGCAAGTAATTACCATCTGCTATTTGTTTATCAGATTTAGAATCGGCTAACCAACGAGGGCGAATTTTCTCAATTTCTGTGGATGTACTGTTAGAGAAGTTAGGGCGTGTTTGCTGTGTTGTATAAGCACTATTGGGTGGCTGTACTTGAATTCGTGTTGTATTCGGCGTTTGAAAGGATGTTGCCTCTGCTGATATCTGCTGGTCATTTGAAGTAGGTGTATAAGCGATTTTTCCGTAAGATCCTAAGCTGCGAAGTCGATTAAATTCAGCTATCACGTCTGTTGGCGTTTCTGTTTTCGGCGTAACAGTCCTAACAGGATTACTAATTCTTGGCAATGTTTGATTACGAGGTGGTGATGAAATAGTCTGGTTAGTTCTACTCGGAACGTAATATCGTCTAGGGCTATAACTTTGTGTTTGTGCCACAGGTCTAGCTGTTGGTGTTGGTGGTGAAG
>NZ_JAWJTF010000365.1:0-1864 GCF_048836525.1 Nostoc sp. CALU 546 | reverse complement strand
AGGCATCTAGGGTGCAGTTCGATGCACCTAAGGTGCAGGGCGATTCATCAAAGGTGCAGGGCGATGCTACAAAGGTTCAGGGCGATGCCTCAAAGGTGCAGGGCGATGCATCAAAGTTGCAGTGCGATGCATCAAAGGTGCAAAGCGATGCAACAACATTGGAGCCTGGTAGGGAAGGGGTCAGACTGAAAACTTCATTTACTCGCCGCTTCTACCGGCTGGGCGACAATTACATTCGCTAGACTATTGCTAGGGTTTTTCCAAAAAGACAACCCATCATATTGAGTAAATAAATCTGGCGGTAAAATTGTCAGTCGCGGTTGAAACTCGACTTTGCGACGCACTTGATGTAGTCCCTTAGTATTCAGGCGATTATCAAATTCCTCAGCTTCGTATTCCACATTGACAAAATCATGCTTAAAGGGTTCCTCTTGTATAAATTGATAAATCAGCGATAGGGTTTTATCAGGTGCTTGGGTCAATAAGTCATAGTCCACTAAAAGTAAAGAGGCACTGTGTTCGCTATAGAATGCTTCTTTGAGGGCGTTATAAGCAAACCCAACTAACCGTCCCCCTTGACTCAAGGCTTCGGTGCGAGTGTAAACTGTGGAGCGTTCGCCAGGATTATTAAACATCCGCGACACATCAAAAGCATTTTTTCTAATCAGCCGTTCGATGCTATCCATAATCCAAGCAACATTCCGCACGCAGCAAATCACCTTTGAGCCAGGAAATAGCTCGTGAATTAAGGACAATTTGCTACACCACAGCCGATTAGTATCGAAGATGACTTCTTTTTGAGCTTGCGGCTGGTAAAATGTTGAAAATATCGTTAAGGTTAATGCCCGTTTTTGCTCAGGGGTGATAAAGACAGAATATTCGTTGTCTTCGCTCATCGCTTCTAGCATTCGGTTTACCAGACTACCGACGGGGCTAGACATACCGGCGTGAAATCGGGGATTTTGCCGCAGTAAGGCTCCGAGTAAAGTAGAACCGGAACGCGGTAAGCCTGAGATAAAGTGCATTTTGGCAGTCATGACGATTAATTGGCTTTGATTTATTGCCTTGACATAGAAGCTTTTGCACCTGTGTGTTTTGCTTACACAGGCTAGACAGTTGTTAAAATTTTGCGTTGGTGAAATGGATTATATAGCGATCGCCTCAGTCACCGCATCGAACAAAGATCCCAGTTTTGACTAGGATCTTTGTCCTATATAATTATTAATTATGAATAAAATATGTATGTAACAATATAAACCGTGTTTTATTAAGTGATATTACTCATTTGCTATTAGATATAAGTTTTTAATTAAATAAGTAATGACTCTTGTTCCAATCATTCTGGGGATAGTTGCTGGTATTTGCTTATATATTGGGCTATTACACCTGCTGATTGCTTGTGGCAAATTACAAACAGCGCTTCACTTCTGCTTTGGGTTACTTTGCTTAGGATCTGTTGTCTATATCCTGGCTTTGATAGTCACATATCAAGCGACTAATGTAGAAAACTATATAAGTGCCAAAAAATTAGTATGTTCTGTAGGGTATATTTACGGGATTAATATTGTATGGTTTATAGCTTTATATACTAGAGTTAAGCCAGTGCGTTTAATTTTGGTGCTGAATAGTCTGTACGTCATCAGCCTGTTAATTAACCAAATTTCTCCCACGGGAATTCTGCACTCTCATATCAGTAACCTATCAAGTATTTCTTTGCCTTGGGGCGAATCAATTACTTCCCCAAAAGGTACACTGAATCCTCTATTCAGTTTTCAATTATTAACTTTAATCAGTAATACTGTTTTCCTGTTTTACGCCTGTTACCGTCAATATCGATGCGGTGAAAAGCAAGCAGCGCTGATTG
>NZ_JAWJTF010000259.1:0-2982 GCF_048836525.1 Nostoc sp. CALU 546 | reverse complement strand
CTGAATTCTTCTTCGGTAATGACAGACAGCAATGAATTCTGGCACAAACTAGATCGGCTAGTAGCCACTAGCAATCTTAAAATTGAGCGTCCAAGAGGAACCCCACACCCCAGATATCCATCCTTGATTTACCCTTTGGACTATGGATATTTGCAAGATACTCAAGCTGGAGATAGGTCTAATATTGATGTTTGGATCGGAAGTTTATCTGGTAAAAAAATAACTGCCATTATTTGTAGTGTGGATTTAGAAAAGCGTGATACAGAAATCAAGATACTTTTAGACTGCACATCTGGTGAGAGTCAAGGCATCTTGAATATCCACAATACAGGCTCTCAGTCAGCAATATTATTAATTCGCGCTGAGTCTAATTTGATTTGAGTCTGAAATTCAAACAATTAATATTTTCAACACAGGTAAATCATTATGAGCTTAGACCTACAACTATCAGGTAAAACAGCAATTGTTACAGGTGGAAGTGCAGGTATTGGATTAGCCACGGCTAAAGCTCTCTACACTGAAGGTGTGAATGTAGTGATTGCTGCTCGTAATCAAGAAAAGCTAGAGAAAGCAGTAGCCGATATCCAATCCTTACCGACTCCAGGCGCTAAAGTGATTTCTGTCAGTGCCGACCTCACTCAAGCAGAAAGTATTGATCAGGTTGTCTCTACAACCCTGGCACAATTTGGTCAGATTGATATCCTAATTAACAATGCTGGTTCAGCGCGTGCAGGATCTTTCTTAGAGTTGGGTGATGATGCTTTTTTAGATGCTTGGAATCTGAAATTGTTGGGCTACATCCGATTAGTTAGAGCCGTTGTCCCACATCAAAAAAATCGGCATGATGGGCGAATTGTCAACATTATTGGTGGTGCAGGACGCACACCTCGTCCGTCCTTCCTCCCAGGCGGTACAACCAATGCTGCCTTATTGAATTTCACGCGAGGAATTTCTAAAGAGTTAGCCCAACATAATATTCGCATTAACGCTATTTCACCCGGTCTAACTGGTACAGAGCGTGCCGAACGTTTAGCAGAGCAAAATGCTCAAATCCGTGGTGTGAGTGTAGAAGAAATCAAGGCAGAATCATTAAAAGCAATACCTCTAGGGAAAATCGTTAAGCCAGAAGAGATTGCTGCACTGGCTTTATTTTTAGTTTCTGATCTTGCCTCTTCCATTACTGGGGCGGAGATTCTGGTTGATGGCGGCAATACTCCTGGTGTTTAACTGATCGAGCCGTTCTAAATCATTTGTGAAAAACAAGATACCCGAATTCTTTAAGAAGTCGGGTATCTGAGCCGTAATTTACATCTTGCACCAGGCAATTCTCACGCCTGGTGCTTTTTATTTTTTATTCAATAACTTCATTTTATCATTTTAACAAAAAAGAGTATTTGCTCTTATTCTAGCCAGCCCATAATATGAAGTTCATAAGCTACTAAGCTTACCCGTTGAAGGACAAAATCACATCTGTAATTAATTGCGATCGCTTCAACCATCTTCTAAAAGAATTTTGTTAAATCGTTGCGGAGAAAAAATATGGCTTGGCTAATTGGTACATTATTTATTGGAATATCTGCGGCTTTTGCAACGACATTTGATGATAATTTATATTTGACAGCTTTCTTTGGCAAAGTGAATCATAATTTTCGTCCCAAGCATATTATTATTGGCGAATTTGTAGGATTTACTGCACTAGTGTTTGCTAGTCTTCCTGGTTTCTTTGGTGGTTTAGTTCTTCCAGAAGCATGGATTGGATTGCTAGGAATTCTCCCAATTATAATTGGTATTAGTCATCTAATGAGTAGAGGAGAGGAAGAAGAGACTTTACAAGCTGTATCAGTTAATTTTACTAATTCAGCCAAAACAAAACGCCAGAAAAAATCATTAGTAGCAACGCTAAAAGATCGTCAAACCTATCGGGTTTCTGCTGTTACCATTGCTAATGGTGGAAATAATATCGGTATCTATGTTCCGCTATTTGCTAGCAGTAACGTTCCTAGTCTGGCAGTCATTTTATGTGTTTGCTATTTAGCGATTGGAATGTGGTGCTTTGTCTCTTACAACCTAACCCGGAATCCTGTCATGGCTTCTGTTATGACTCGCTATGGTCGGAAAGTCTTTCCATTTGTATTAATATACTTAGGATTATCCATCATGTTTAAAAGTGGAACTTATCAACTTGTACCTAATCTAGCAATGCTTTTTAGATAGAAGCTTAAATCAAACACATGAAAATTCTCAAAATAGCTTTAATGACTTTAATTCTTTTAATTAACTTAGCAATTGCTACTCCCTCTTGGGCAGATGTAACATCACATTTAAGCGCAAATTCTGACTATTTCGTAGGGCAAAAAGTTATCTGGCTTTATAAAGCTCGTGCTGACTCAGAAAAAACCCAGAAAATTCCTGGCGAAGTTGTCAAATTAGGCTCTAAGCAAGTGCAAGTAAAAGTGCAGAAAAATAAAAATGAGTTCGTTAATCGTTGGGTAAATCGAGACAGACTAGAAGTTGATAAAAGTGACCATTTTTTCAAATAAAATAAATATATAATTTATTCCAAAACTAATTTTGAGCGCATATTTATAGTTTGCATGACTAACCTAAAACTAATCATCATTTTTATTTATGTTTATGCAAAATAATAGCATTTGATTTTGAAGATTAATTAGTATTAAATTAGAATCAACATTAAACAAAACAAAACCCGATACTAAATTCAAGGAAAGTAAACCAATGAAAAAAACAAACTCGAAAAAAGTAACTTCTTGGCTTTTAACTGCTGTATTTATGGCATTTATGACGGTATTTTCTCTTTTTGATCAGCCTTATGCTTTAGCTCAATCAGAAATACCACCAGTAACTACAGAATCCACGTCAACTCCAATAGTGTCTCCCTCTCCTGTCATACCTCCAACAATATTGCCAGTAAACACCTGTAGCTGCAAATGTTCAACGTCTATTAACAACCAATGAATGTGT
>NZ_JAWJTF010000045.1:0-66413 GCF_048836525.1 Nostoc sp. CALU 546 | reverse complement strand
CCTCTTGCTCAAACTGACCAAGAACACGAGTGATGGTAACACGAGTTGAACCGAGCATTTCTGCCAAGTCTTCATGAGTCAGACGCATATCTATTAAACGTCCCTTCTCAACTTCCGAACCAAACTTTTTGGATAACCATGTCAACAATTTGATGAGCATAGTATCCACTTTTTTATGGCTACGAATGATCATCAATTCTTGAGCCTGTTGAATATGGGCAAGTAGAGTTTCTGTTAGTTCAGTCCACTCTTCTAAAGGTAAGACTGTTGCCTCCACTTTAGTTAGGCATTCCATCTGATAAGGTTCTATTTTTGACAAAGTTCTGCCAACGACATCTCCAGGACCCCACAAGCCCAGAGCGACAGTCGTACCATCTTCCAGATAGGTAAAAGTTCGGACAAAACCCGTTTCAATCTTCCAAAGTCCGTTTTGATGCTCTGGTAAAAATGACCTACGGGCAAAAAAATGCTTAGTATTATTACTGGTGGAGCTAGATAAGCTTGTGTACAAAGACACCATGTTATTTAAGAGCTATTCTCCGATAAACTAACCGTAGTATTATATTTATATCAGGTTTTAAGAACCTATGGATATTTTAAAGAGGGGAGTGAGGGAGAAATAACTAATTCCAAATGCCCCATGCCCGAATGGCACTAAGATAAGCCCAAAGTTTTGTATTGCCTCCAGGCTGGGAACCAGCTAGGACATGGGCTATATCTTAACTGAGTGTCATTCGCCCAATTCCCAATGCCCCAAAGGGGGTTCCGATTTCCCCAATCCCTGAATCAGGAAATCCGGACTTTTTCTTGATCACAGACTACTATTTTTAGTCGCATAAACGCATAATAGAAGTGTGACTGATCTGTTCGCCCCTTTACAATCTCTCAAACAAGGTGACTGGTTCAAGCTGATCTGCGGAGCCAGCTTCCAGCATTTGCCGGCAGTCAGAAATTTAACGTTAGCCTATACTTTGGCGGGCGCTGACTGCATAGATGTTGCAGCTGATCCAGCGGTGATTGCAGCAGCGCAAGCAGGGCTACAAGTAGCCAAATCTCTGGCTATGGATGCCCAAAAGCGAGGCTTTGGCAAAAGAGGCAACTCACCCTTTTTGATGGTTAGCCTGAACGATGGAGAAGACCCCCATTTTCGGAAAGCAGAATTTAATCCTAGTGAATGTCCTACAGACTGCCCTAGACCCTGTGAACGGATTTGCCCTGCACAAGCAATTGTGTTTAACAGTAGAAAAGAAGACTTTTCGGGAGTAGTATCCGAAAAGTGCTATGGCTGCGGTCGTTGCATACCAATTTGTCCATACGATATGATCTATACATCATTGTATGTGTCAACGCCGGCAGCGATCGCGCCGTTGGTAATGTCAACGGGAGTAGATGCCGTAGAAATCCATACAAAAGTTGGGCGGTTGGCAGAATTTGAGCAATTATGGCAAGCAATTTCACCGTGGGCCGATCAACTAAAGTTACTAGCCATCAGCTGTCCCGATGGCGAGGGGATGACTGACTACCTGAGAGCGCTGTATGACCTGATTGCCCCACTAAAGGGTGCTTTAATTTGGCAGACCGACGGTCGTCCTATGAGTGGTGATATTGGCGATGGCACTACAATAGCCGCGGTGAAATTAGGGCAAAAAGTTTTGGCAGCAAAGTTACCGGGATATGTGCAGTTAGCAGGCGGCACAAATAGCTATACCGTTGCTAAGTTAAAGGCAATGGGACTACTCAGCGATTTGAGATTGCCGATTTTAGATTTTGGATTAGAAGACACCAATCCCCAATCTAAAATCCAAAATCCAAAATCCAAAATTTCTGGGGTCGCCTACGGTAGCTACGCCCGCGTACTGCTGTCACCAATTCTCGAACAGTTAGAGAATAAGGAGGTAAGTAACACTAATGTGAAGGCGACTGTTCGCCTAGAAGAAGATGACATATTACTTTGGCAAGCTGTAGAACTTGCCCATTCTCTCGTTTCCCAGATCAAGTCACAGCAGGAGCTTTAATCGCTCGTTCGGAAAATGCCCAGGGCGGGTTCTCCTGCACGCAAATGTCCTCGCTATCTCTCGCATAGAAAGCATGACGATTACAGACGATCTCCAAAAGTTATTAGACATTTTGCCCCAAGACCTGCGACAAGTACTAGAGAGTCATCCCAAACGAGATATTTTAGTAGAAGTGGTCTTGGATTTGGGTCGTCGCCCAGAGGCTCGCTTTCCCAATCAAGCTGAGTATCTGAGCGAAGTACCTGTTACTCAAGAACAGATAGATGATTGCATTCAACGAGTCGGAATCTTTGGCGGAGATAATCGGGCAGGAATTGAGCAAACTTTGCATCGGATCAGTGCCATCCGCAATCGCACGGGTAAGATTATTGGCTTGACCTGTCGCGTTGGTCGGGCGGTATTCGGAACCATTGGCATGATCCGCGATTTGGTAGAAACAGGTAAATCGATTCTCATGCTGGGGCGTCCAGGCGTAGGCAAAACTACCGCCTTACGGGAAATTGCCCGTGTTTTAGCAGATGATCTGCATAAGCGAGTGGTAATTATTGACACCTCCAACGAAATTGCTGGGGATGGTGATGTTGCTCACCCCGCTATTGGTCGCGCTCGGCGGATGCAAGTGGCTCATCCAGATCAACAGCATCAGGTGATGATTGAGGCAGTGGAGAACCACATGCCAGAAGTTATCGTCATTGATGAAATTGGCACAGAACTGGAAGCTTTAGCGGCTCGTACCATTGCGGAACGGGGTGTACAGTTGGTAGGTACTGCCCACGGGAATCAGATCGAAAATCTGATTAAAAACCCCACCTTGGCTGATTTAGTTGGGGGTATCCAAGCTGTGACACTGGGAGACGACGAAGCCAGACGCCGGGGCAGTCAAAAGACTGTTTTGGAGCGGAAAGCCCCTCCTACCTTTGAAATTGCTGTGGAAATGTTGGAACGCCAACGCTGGACAGTACACGAAAGTGTTGCTGACACCGTAGATAATCTATTGCGGGGGCGTCAGCCTAGCCCACAAACGAGAACCGTTGATGACCACGGCAAAGTCGCGGTCACAAGGCAGTTAGCTGTTGTTAACGGTCGCGGTGGACAGCTAGGGACAGTGGAGGATTCTTTCCCACCGGCGCGGGCGTCTAATGGCTGGCGTTCATCTGGACAAATGGTAGCACTGCCGCAATTGCCTGTAGAGCGGGTAACTGGACGCAGTGAGTTTGACCGTTTGCTGGATGAATCCTTCAATTATTCTGAAAGCATTGATTTGGATGCTGCTACAAGAGTGCCAGGGCCCAATGGTGAAGATTTGCCATTGCACGTTTACCCTTATGGCGTTAGCCGCCACCAACTGGAACAGGTAATTAGTGTGCTAACTTTGCCCGTGGTATTGACAAAAGATATAGATAGTGCTGATGCAATTTTAGCACTGCGATCGCACGTCAAAAACCACGCCAAATTACGCCAAATGGCTAAAGCGCGTCATGTACCCATCCACATGATTAAGTCCAGCACCATTCCCCAAATCACCCGTGGTTTGCGGCGCTTATTGAACATCGATGACCCAGAAATGGCCGATGACCGAGAACTGCAACTATTTTTGCATAACGGTAGCGATGATGAGATGGATGCTTTAGAAGAAGCTAGACTTGCTGTTGAGCAAATTGTGATTCCGAAAGGACAGCCAGTCGAGTTATTACCGCGTTCTCCCCAAGTCCGCAAAATGCAACATGAGTTGGTAGAACATTATCGCCTCAAGTCGCATAGTTTTGGCGAAGAACCAAATAGAAGATTGCGGATTTATCCGGCGTAATCTCACCCCCAGCCCCTCTCCAAAATGGAGAGGGGAGTATAGAAAATCAAGGGTGTGGTTTTGAATGTAGACATCTCCAGAAATTAAATATGCATTATCCAGAAGCCTTGTAAAGAAGTATTAGCAATACTACGTCTTTACACTCTTTTTCACCAAATTTTACCTCAATATCCTCATGGAAGAACATGTGGAAAGGTGGTGAGAGTTTAAAAATATTCATCAATCATTATTGATAAAATAGATTAGGATAAATGTCTATTTTGTTTAGCTGTCAGTTGTAAGTTTGAGGCTTGATATCCGATTTTTACTGGTTACTGAATACTGTTTATTACTTACTGATTCTGCGAGGAGTTATGCTGCTAACTGAAAATCGCGCTGATCGAGTAGTTCTCTACAATATCAGTTGGCAACAATTTGAAAATTTATTACTCGATTTAGGTGAAACCCGTGCAGCTAAGGTAGCTTATGATGATGGCACATTAGAGATTATGACACCATTACCAGAACATGAATATTACAAAGAAATAATTGGTGACATCATCAAAGATACGGCTGAAGTTTTAGAACTAGATTATGAGTGTTATGGCTCTAGTACCTGGAAACGAGAGCTAAAAAAGGCAGGAATAGAAGCCGATAATTGTTTTTATTTCCAAAATGAAGCACTAATTCGAGGTAAGCTCAAGTTTAATTTAAATCAAGATCCTCCTCCCGATTTGGCTTTAGAGATTGATATTACTAGTAAATCTTTAGATCGCTTTCCTATTTATGCACGGTTAGGTGTGCCTGAAATCTGGTGTTATGATTCTGGGGAAATCAAAATTTATCAGTTACAAGGTGAAGAATATCTTCAAAGAGAGATAAGTCTAGTGTTTCCTAACCTGAACATCCACGAGATTCCTTTACTAATTGAAAGATATCGCATGGCAGGAAGACGAGTTTTCCGAGAAGCAATTAGGGAATGGGTAAGGGGACAGGTTGTTAAATAGGATACTTTCAAGATGTAAATTAATCAGGAAGTTTTGCTCCTAGTTAGCAGCTTTATTTTGCATAGCTAAATCTCTGAAAATATATATTCTAGGTTAGTATTCTCAATTTTTCATGTTATCTAAAAATTATAATGGCGTAATCCAATAAGTAATCCCACGGACAACTTGTTTGTTAAAACCAAACATAGGTAAATTCTCTTCAGATAAACCTACATAAGTCCAATGTGGAATATCATTTTCTACAGTTTGAAACCAACCATTTTGATTAAGAGCTTTTCTTTGTTCTTTACTACCTACGCGTAAATCAATTGCTAATCCCCAGAGATGTTGTGAAGTTCCAGGAGGTGCAACTAAACCGAGAATTTTTGTTTCTTTTCCCGCTTTCACTTTTGCCAAAACTTGATTGTTGGCATATTTATACCAAAATCTTAAGTTCGTGTTGAAAGTGCGAGTACAATCACCAGAACCATAACCAGATTTTAGCGGAATTCTTTGTAGCGATCGCGCTTTATTTAAAGCCTCAGCCGCCGACTTTTGTAAGTAACAGTCTCTAGTGCCATCGACATGACCCATTGTTAAAGTAGCTTGAAAATCTTGGGTTTCTTGTTCATTGGCAAAGATATGTTTTGGTGGCAGTTTCATCCCGATATCTTGATTTACAAAGACTGCACCATAAGCTCGTAACAAAATATATTCATAAGTACCAGGCTGGGGAATTGTGGTTAAATTTCTAGCGATCGCAGATAAAAAACGCTGTTGATGATTTAATTTTGGGTTGGGAATAAATGGTTCTGATATTGTCTCTTTAGAGGTATCTGTACAAGTTAATGAATCATTGCTCAAGCATCCGTTTAATGGTTGGGCAGTTATAGCAACTTTGTGATGGGTAATCTCATTGCTAGCTACTAATATAAAAATTATCAAGATAACTATACTAATGAAACTTATCTTTCTAACAATTCTATTAAGTGATTTTTTCTTTTTGAAGGTGAGTTTCATTTTTAAATAATTGCTTAGTTGATTTAAGTAAAATTAATTAATTTGTTGAAAATATTTACTATTACTGAGTTAGATAATAAAGAATAGAAATATAAATAAATCACTAATACTTGCTTAAAATTATGTACAACTTATACAAAATATTTCATGCATACTAATAATCAATTATTTTCTTTTGATTGCTAACCATGTGAACAATAGCTTTAAGCAGCAACCCGGAAAATTGCCATAAAATTTAAAAAATATAATCTTTTTTACTTAATACTCAAGTTTAAAAATAGAAACTTGTCTTTGAGTGAGTACTAGTAAATTTGATAACTTTTTTATTAGAAAGATACATCCATGAAATCACTGGAACAGTTAAAATTGAAAAGAACTCTAAGCTTGCCGATCCTGTAAGTATGACCATGCACAATTCCGTTGAATTTCAAGACGCTTTTGATGTCATAGTCGTCGGTGCAGGTCACTCCGGTTGCGAAGCGGCTCTCGCCTCTGCACGCCTCGGTTGTCGTACCCTGCTATTGACGCTCAACTTGGATAAAATTGCTTGGCAACCTTGTAATCCAGCAGTGGGTGGCCCGGCCAAATCTCAGTTGACTCATGAGGTAGATGCACTTGGCGGAGAAATTGGTAAAGTAGCAGACCGCACCTACCTGCAAAAACGTATCCTCAACTCTTCACGAGGGCCTGCTGTTTGGGCATTACGCGCCCAGACGGACAAGCGCGAATATGCAGCGGTGATGAAAAATATTGTTGAGAACCAAGAAAACTTGACAATCCGCGAAAGTATGGCAACAGACTTGGTGCTGGGCGCTAATGGTGAAGTCATCGGCGTTGAAACTTATTTTGGTGTAGGGTTCCAATGTAAAGCAGTTATCTTGACAACTGGCACCTTCCTAGGAGGCAAAATTTGGGTTGGGAACAAATCAATGCCAGCCGGACGGGCTGGAGAATTTGCGGCTGAAGGATTGACACAAACCCTAAATCGCCTCGGATTTGAAACCGGAAGACTCAAAACTGGAACCCCAGCACGGGTAGACAAGCGATCGGTGGATTATAGTAAAATGCTCATCCAGCCAGGGGATGAAGATGTGCGCTGGTTCAGTTTTGACCCAGAGGCGTGGGTAGAACGGGAACAAATGCCTTGCTACATCACCCGCACAACCGCCGAAACCCATCGCCTAATTCAGGATAATTTACACCTGTCGCCAGTTTATGGCGGTTGGGTGGAAGCTAAAGGGCCGCGCTATTGTCCCAGTATTGAAGATAAAATTGTCCGCTTTGCTGATAAGGAAAGCCATCAAATCTTTATTGAACCAGAAGGACGGGATATACCCGAACTTTATATCCAAGGGTTTTCCACAGGATTACCAGAAAATTTGCAACTACAAATGTTGCGGACTCTCCCCGGTTTGGAAAAATGTGTGATGCTGCGTCCGGCGTATGCTGTGGAATATGACTATTTACCAGCAACTCAGTGTTACCCCACACTGATGACTAAGAAGATTGCTGGACTGTTTTGTGCTGGGCAGATTAACGGCACCACAGGTTACGAAGAAGCCGCAGCCCAAGGGCTGGTAGCAGGAATTAACGCAGCTCGGTTTGTTCGCTCTCAAGAGATGATTGTCTTTGCCCGCGAGCAAAGTTACATTGGGACGCTACTTGATGACCTGTGTACCAAAGACCTACGGGAACCTTACCGGATGCTTACCAGTAGGTCTGAGTATCGCTTAATATTGCGTTCTGACAATGCCGACCAACGTTTGACACCCTTGGGAAGGGAAATTGGTTTAATTGACGATCGCCGTTGGGATATATTTACTCAAAAACAGGGTAATATCACCACAGAAAAACAAAGATTGCAAACTATACGAGTTAAAGAACATGATGAAATTGGAATAGCGATCGCATCTAATACCCAACAATTAATTAAAGGTTCCATTACCCTCAATGACTTGCTGCGCCGTCCGGGATTCCATTACGTTGACCTCGACAGGTTCGGATTGGGAAACCCCAACCTCAACCGCGCCGAGAAAGAAGGTGCAGAAATTGACATCAAGTATTCTGGTTATCTCGCTAGGCAACAAAATCAAATTGACCAAATTGCCCGCCAAGCGCACCGCCAGTTACCTGCGGATTTGGATTACACAACAATTGATACTCTTTCTAAAGAGGCACGGGAAAAACTGACTCACGTAAAACCACTCACTCTTGGTCAAGCTGCACGTATAGGTGGTGTAAACCCAGCGGATATTAATGCCTTATTATTATATCTAGAATTGCGTAGAAGCAAGAGCCAGTCAGAGTTTCCAGCTTTAGCCTAACACCAAGCTCATAAAGACTGAGTATAGTAGTAAGCGGGGGGATTGGTATGATAGATGACATAAACATTAGTACTGCCATCATCAAGAATCCCCAGATGAAAGTTGACTTTAATACCAACACTCGATCAACTCGTCTCAATAGGACGAGAATTGGATGTTTCATTAATAATCATAATTTCCAGGCAGTAGGGGCGGCGTTTCCCCGTCCTAGCAACAACCCAGAACGTCTATGTTAAAAGAAGCCAGCACCCGTCTCATAGTACCGGAACCATCAGAAGACTTAATCGCCAACGAGCCTTGGTCGATAGAAAACTATGCTGATGGCTTAATGGATGAACTCTTTGCCGATATCGACTACATTCTGGATGTTAGTGATAATCTGCCCTCTCAAACTGTTAGGCACACTAAGCAGAATAAATCGAGCCAGTCTTTTGCTAGGGTTTCTTCCCAATCGTCTACAGAATACGTGCCTCAGCAAACAGTTACGATACCGCAGATTATAGCCAACACACTGAACCAGCCAACACAGTCAGTTGCTCAAGATAATCATAAGCACTTGAGTACTGTTGTGTTTGACAGCGGCACTATTAAATCAGTTAGTAGAAAGCGTCAGAAAACTAGTCCTGCTTTGGGCAAACTGCTGATTGTCGGAACAACTTTAGGCGTGGCGATCGCTAGTATGATCTACCTGGTACAGTCTGGAGTCGTATATCTTTTAAACAGCAAATTGCCTGAGTCCGCGCTTTTAGTGCAGCAACCGCAATCGCAGTTGCCCGTCAAAACAGAAATTGAGGCAGAGTTAGTTGACTACATGCTGGGAGCGCTGGCAGTTATAGATAAGCAAGAAGCCAAAAGCAATCAAAAATCTGTCAGTCCGGGATTCTCCACTCAGGCAAATACTAACCAAATAGCCCTTGGTAACGGGCAAGCATCTGGTAATCTACCAGCAATTCCACTTCTAGCTAACAATACACCACCAGCCCCTAACCGTTCTGGAAACGTTGTTGAGCGCATCTACGTTCCCGTTTATCAAGCGCCGTCGCCAATGCGCTACGCCCTACCAGCGATTCCTGGGACTCCTAAACTTTTACCACAAGTTGCCAGTGCGTTACAGGCTTCTCAGCCTAATGTGGTGAAAAATGCCCTGAATACAGTGCGACAAGCTAGCAAGCCTGTAAGCGTTAATATGTTAGCTGCTGCTGTACGAGCCGAACTTAAACCTGTGGCTGGGAAAACTGCACCCATTACTGTGCGGCAAACACCCAAGCCTTTGCCTGCATTACCAGTAGTTCCATTGCGTGCAGCCCTCGCCCCAGAGTCAGAACCAACTATTACCCAGGAACAAGTATATCCGCCAACTGCGATCGCACAGGCTCCCACTAATACCTTAGAAGGATTGCTAGAGTTGGGCAATAAATCCGCCGCTTTGTTTAAAATCGATGGCGTGACTCGCCGCATCAATATGGGTGAAAGTATCGGCTCAAGTGGTTGGACATTAGTAGATGTTAGTAATGGCGAAGCTGTCATCCGGCGTAATGGAGAAGTGCGATCAATTTATGCAGGGCAGAAATTGTAAAAGTTCTTCTGTCAGCAACTCTTCCACGCACCAAACACCGGACTCTCTATTAGCTTCTGACTGGTGGGTTAATTTCAAAGTGAATATGATGATCGTGACCAATCATCTGGGTACAAAGCCCCTCTTGAATTAGCTTTTTATCGTTGAAGAAAACTGCCCCCGCCTTTACCAACTTTTGCTTACGAATAGACTTGAGAATAGCTCGCGTAGCATCTTGATCATATTCAGAACTCGACCAAAAAATGCCACCAAAAGCCCCATTATTTTTGGGTAAGTAAACATCGCACATCATGCCAGTTTCATGCCCTTGATGGTCGGGAGTATCGCCTCCATGAGGCAGACTAACATCGTTAATTGCAAAGAAAGCAGCTTTGGGATGAGTATTGCGATAACTATTTTGATAGTCTTGGGCAATTTCTTTGACCACATCAGCTAACCAGTGTGTTCCAAAATCGTGGTTATCTTGGGTGTCTTCCAGTTCACCGTTTACGAAACCATTACTAGGGTCGCTTTTTGGCATCAACTCCCACCGTGGTGCGTTAGCTGCTTGCAACCATCGATGAGTTATGCCACCAACATCAACTCGGCCATCACCTTTAAGAGTACTGCGACCAGCAATAATTGATTGAAATAATTTGATCGCGTCAAATAGTCCTCTGTCTCTGTCTGCACTGTTAGGATCACCTACCCATTTATAGCCTAGCTCATACAATCGCGCTTTAATAGCCTTAACATCATCATCTTTATTGACTCCGCCAATTCCTACACTACCACCGAGTTTAATTACCTTCGCTCCTGGTAAACTGGATGCTGTAGGTTGTTGAGTGTTCTCATCGTCCTTGTGATCGAAAGGAACGATAGCTTTAATTTTAATCTCTAGAGTTTGATCCTCAACAGCAATTATCATGGTGCGATCGCCTTCTTGTTTAAAGACTAAATCAAATTGCCATTTGCCATCCTGACTAATTACTACACTTGGAGCTGGAAATCTGTTATCGATCATCACCGATAAAATTTTGCCCCTGTCAGCTAAACGAGCTATACCTTCAACCCGGAAACTTTGTCCTACTTCCACTTCTTGAGGGGCACGAATTAGCTGTAGTTTTTCTACCGGGGCAATAACAACCACACCTGCATTAGCCAATAAATTCTGCGCCTCTGGAAGCAGATTTACAACTTTATTAACATAGTTAGGATCAGATGAATAGCCTTTACCCTTGAGAAAACCAAGGAAATTTTCTGGTGTATTGGTGTAATCTTCTAAACCTTTATAGGGAGTGCGGGTTAAAAACTTCCAATAACCAACAATAAAGGCATCAATATCTTGAAACTTACAAAATTCCACTTCTTCTAGCTCAGAAGGAACTTTGATTTTTAACGGTTCGGCAAAACCTTTCATGTCAGGATCTCGCCATTTTAATCCGGCAAAATTGTTAGCGTTGACAGCAAGATCACTTTGACCTCTAGAAGACTCTAGTAACCATTGAGCCAGAGTAACTTCTTTGAGAATTTGCCGATTGATATCGGTAACTTTGGCACTTTCAATCCCAACTTGTGTAAATACTGTTGCTAAATCTTTAATAAAATAGGTTTTGATTAAATCATCTAGTAATGACATAGCTTTGTTCCCTTAAAAAGTATTTGTAAATCCCCGACTTCTCTAAGATGTCAGGGATATATTCTAGGTGTCAATAAATGATTTATGAGGATATTTGAAAAGTCCTCTGGTCGGTAGCAAAACGTTTTAGATCCCCATAAATTCCCCTTAAAAAGGGGTACTTTGATTACGGCTACACACTTTTTAAGGGTGGTCATGGGGAATCTAAAAGTGCCTAAATTCACAGTGAAACACTTTTTAAACAACCTCTAAACTCGACTTTATCCAAAATTAAGAACTCAATTTTCTTTATCCGGCAAAACCCTGTTTTTTTGGCAAATACTTTTTCCACGTCACAGATTATCGGTGAAATATAAAAAGTAAAACTATTGCCCCACAAAGGTTTCAGTATCAGCTTGAGCGTTGTCAAAAAATGGAAAAAGTCGAGCTTAGATGTAATTAGTTAATCTTTTTCTATAACTTTACTATATCCGGCAAAAACAAAATGTTCATCTCTGTTTCCTTTACTTTTATCAGGCCACTTAACCCAATAATGGTTTTCCTCAAAACGGACATCTAAAACTGGGTAACTACCTGGCTCAATATCAAATACAGAATCTTTTGGCAGTTCTGATGCTTGTTCTGTAGAAGGTTTTAAAACAGTTTTTGTTGTGATTTCCAAAACGTATTTTTTATCAGATTTGAGTTCATCATCATCTGAGTCACCAATTAATCCATCTTTAATTGCCTCTGCCATTTTTTCAGCATCAAAGCGATCCATATCTACTTTGGCATCACAAAAGCAACATTCAATTAAAATAGCTGGCATTTGTGTATTCTTCAGAACAAAAAAACCTGCATTTTTAACTTTTCTATCATTAAATCCAAGCTTAAGAATCTCTTTTAAAACTGATTGAGCAATACCTTTTGATGTATTGCTAGTGGCGAAAATTTCTGCACCATTGACTTTAGTGTTGAATTTATTAAAGTGAATTGATACAAAGACGTTAACGTTATTATTATTTGCTTTATTGACTCGCTTTCTAAGAGAATCATTTACACTACTAGCGCTTGTAGGAGTGCAATCAACAACGGTATGACCTGCTGCTTTGAGTTTTTGAATCAGTAATGTCCCAACTGCTTTAGTTAAAGCATCTTCTTGTTTGATACCTGTTGCTCCTGTATCGTGAGGAGGGCAATTATGTCCGATGTCAATACCAAATTTCATCTGGTTGATTTCCTTTTTTGAGCTTGAGATGTATAAATGATTTCACTACACTGTATTAACCCAGATGCGATCGCACTGTCAGCCCCTACCTATCTTACTGGTATACAATAACGAAGTTGAAAGCTGGAAACTTACCATAATCGTTAAGGGATAAACGCAAATATACTGCTTAGACAGTCAGGGCTGTGAGTGATAACACGTGAGTACAGGACTTACGCAAAACAATAGCCGAAAAGCAGGGTATTACCCCAAAGCGCGTATAGTTTTGCGTAAGTCCTACAGTATGGACTGTAAAGAAGTCTAAATATATAAACAAGTTTGACCAGATAGATTCCTGATGAGAGGAGAGAAATCTTTCCTTGATTAATAAAAGATAATATTTGGTTGAAGAAGAATTCAGGAGTCAGAATTCAGAAGTCAGAATGGGCTAAACGCCCCGCTACCGCTAACAGGAGTCAGAATGAAGACGCTCGAATACTCGCTAACGCTGCGCTATCCACTAGTCGCACAAAATTCATGTCTGTTTTCTGGCTCCTGACTCCTGAATTCTGTTTCGGTAAAAAATGCGATCGCTTAATAAATGCTTCGCCAAGCTTTCACCGTTTCTTTGCCAATTTCGCTGTCAACAGTTTGACCTCCTTCCAAGACTAGTCTGATGTCTAAGTTCTCATCTGGAGCATTTTTTAAAGCAGTGGCTAATTCTTGACTGACAGCAAACGTGCCGGTTGACCCGTCTAATTGAAAAACTTTTTCCCTGACCTTGAGCAAAAGTTTATCGACTTTTTTGGTAGTGGCAAACCCAAGAAAGTCAGTTCTGGGATATACATGACCTGCGGTGTAAAAATAAGAACTGGCTTGACCAGAATTTACTGTTATCAATACTCGAATGCTCGAAGGAGTCCACAAACTAATAACTTGCTTTGAACCTCCACGGTATAAATTACCACCTAAATAGTTTCGGTCGAAAACCCCAAGAAACTCTCCTTCAAAAGGGTCAACGATTTTCACGGGTTTCGACCAAGGCACATTCATATCGGGGGACAGTCCTGCTGATTTGACTACTGGCAAATCGTTTGATGCTTGGGCAAGGTTAGCTACTTCTTGAACAGTGAAAGCAGTACAAAGTTCAGGGGAAAGTACAGCCAAGCTAGCCCCAAAAAGAAGAACTGAAATCCTTTGCGGTAACTTCATCATAAGTCAGGAGTAATCCTCAACTAGTTCTTACTGCAAAACCGTTTGCCTCACTTCAATCGGTTCACCCGTCAAGCTAAAAGGGCGAACTTCGGTAATTTTTACCTTTACCAACTGCCCTTTGAGTTCTTGGATATTGCCATTAAAAAAGGTCAAACGATTACCGCCAGTGCGTCCCATCACCTGAGTTTGATCTTTAGGATTTTGGTCTTCTACTAAAACTTCTTCAATGCGTCCAAAGTAACGTTGCGATCGCTCTGCTACTTTCAAGTTTCCCAGATGATTGAGCCTTTGCAGGCGATCGCTTTTAATTTCTTCACTCAGTTGATTATCCCACAACGCGGCTGGTGTCCCTGGACGCGGCGAATATGCTGCTGTATTCAACATATCAAAGCCAATATCTTCTACCAGTTTCAGGGTATTTTCAAACTGTGCTTCTGTTTCCCCAGGAAAACCAACAATTACATCGGCACTAATGGAGGCATCTGGCATATATCGGCGAATGGTATCGATAATCCGACGATATTTTTCATGAGTATAACCCCGCGACATTGCCTTTAACAGTTCATTATCCCCAGATTGAAAGGGAATGTGGAAGTGTTCGCACACCTTGGGCAACTCGGCACAAGCTTGAATTAATCTCTCAGTAAAATAACGGGGGTGGCTAGTAGCAAATCTTAGCCTTTCGATCCCCGGCACATCATGGACGTAATACAGCAAATCTGTAAAGTTGTTCAGATGCCGACCTTCTGGTGTGACTCCAGGTAAATCTCTGCCGTAAGCATCAATATTTTGACCGAGTAGAGTAATTTCTTTGTAACCTTGCCGTCCTAATTCTTCCATTTCAGCCCGGATAGCTGACGGCGTGCGAGATTGTTCGACACCGCGCACATTGGGAACTACGCAATAGGTGCAGCGTTCGTTACAGCCATAAATCACATTCACCCAAGCTGTCACTGTACTATCCCGTCGCGGCTGGGTGATATCTTCAATAATGTGAACTGCTTCGGTTGCGACAACTTGGTTGCCCTCAAATACCGACTCCAACAAATCTTTCAGACGGTTGGCGTGTTGTGGCCCCATTACCAAGTCTAATTCTGGTACTCGCCGTAACAGTGCTTCTCCTTCTTGCTGGGCAACGCAACCAGCAACAATAAGGGTTAAATCAGGCTGCTCATGTTTGCGCTTCGCTTGTCTGCCGAGGTAGGAATATACTTTTTGTTCAGCATTATCCCGAATGGTACAGGTATTGTAGAGAATCACATCTGCATTATTCGGATCTTGGCACCACTCAAAGCCCATGTCTTCCAAAACGCCAGCCATGCGCTCTGAGTCAGCTTTATTCATCTGACAACCGAAAGTAGTAATGTGGTATTGGCGTTTAGAAGTGGTCATGGGCAATTCTGCTGAATCAGCGTAATGTATTTAAGGTTTATTTCTTTTATTCTATAACGCTCTTAACCTGCTTCAGGAGTGCTGACTGCTGAATAAAAACCTCAATAAGTTGCTACCTGCAAGGATTAGCGGTAATGAAATTCGACCTCTTTCTCCAGAATCTTGATATCATATTTCCCAAAGAAATCGTGGCCTAGTAAGCCGATGCTTCCTTTTGGTGCGATCGCAACCTGAAGATTATTGGCTGTCACTCCACCGACTGCTATAGATTTTACCTTACTGGTTGGAAATTCTACTTCGCTACCATCGGCAATTTGGGCTTGCATTGAACCTGTAGCCTGTAGTTCAAGTGTATTCGCCATACCTTGAGTGATAATGGTTCCACTAGCACCTGTATCTACAATCATTTCAAAGGTTTTTTTGTCGTTGAAGGTGACATCAATTACAGGAGTTCCACCAAAGCGGCGTTTGATTGAGACTCGAAAAACTTTGTTATCTGAAGGTGCGGCTATATTACTACTATTGCCACAAAGCCTTCCCAATCCAACGGTTTTGCCAGAGGAGTTTATCATGTAACATGCTCCTGGATCGTCAGCCGTTGCCCGATGAGAGAATGCTAAAAATATCAGCGCCGGCATGAGTGCAATCGCAGCCAGGTTAACGGTCGTATTCCAACGCTTCCAAGCATTATTCATATTATATTATCCTACAATTTTTGTGATATTTTTTAATAGCTAAACTCATCGTAAGTAAGTGGGCGTAAATAATTAAAGGTTTGTAGTGGGTACTTTAGTCCTCTCTTAAGGGCTAAAGCCCTTACTACGAGCTAATTAAATTGAATCTTACATTACTTAATATAGTTTTATTTATTCTTGTCCACTTACTTAATTGCTGCAAAATATGGTATTAAAATCTCAAGTACTTAATCTATAACAGCAACTTTTATTAATTGAAACTAAACAATAATTTTAACTTTTATTGTTTTTGATTACTATAATTTTCTATGATATTCACGCTACTTTTGCGCTTTGCTTAACCCAACCTACAATTTAAAGCCTCTCTCCTTTTAGGAGAGAGGTTTGGAGAGAGGTCAAAATGCATTGCATACAAACGATAACTGCCATAAAACAGCTTTTTATATATGTGTTTCATCAGATAAAATTGCATCTCTACTCAATACATTCTACCTATAATTACTGATTATAAATTAAAGATTAGGTAAAGACATGATAAAACTACTTAGAGCATATTAAATCTGGCATAATAAAGCAGGAGTCAGAATTCAGAATTCAGAATTCAGAATACTCTACCCATAAACTCCAGGTTTTAAGGCAAGAATATTTTAATTTTTTCGCGCCACTTGCGGGCAAGGTTTTAAACCAATATTCATTACCCAGTTGGACTCCAATTCAATTCTGAATTCTGACTCCTGAGTTCTGAATTCTTCTTATAAAAAGTCATATCAGAGCAATTTGTTAGCTTACTCAAGGTTTGCTGCTGCATTTACAGCAGTTGCGATCGCATTTTTCACAGCAATATCTCTTTGTTCCAAAATGATATTTTCACCATCTGTACGCGAAGCAACTACACCGCAAATAGCTGCTGCTGCAAAATTATACACTCCTGCCATTTTGAACAGTGTGCCGGATTCCATCTCGTAATTCAAGATATTCAAGCGCCGATATTCTTCTGTGATGCCATGCAGCGATCGCATTAAATATGGATTTGCTGAATCAGTGCGTTCTTGTCCTTCGTAAAAAGTATCAACTGATGCCGTAATTCCGATGTAATGTTCAATCTCTAATTCTCGTGCGGCTTTAACTAAAGCGACTGTCAAAAAAGGATCGGCTGCGGCTGGATACTCCACAGGTGCAATGTCATAAGCTGCACCTTGACGACACAATGCTGCACTGCTAATAACAACGCTACCAACTGGTATATAAGCTTGAATGGAACCGCAAGTGCCAATGCGAATAATTTGCCGGATTCCCACTTGTACCAACTCATTGACCACAATACTTAATGAAGGCGCACCCATACCACTAGTAGCTGATAAGATGGTGCGACCATTCGGTAAGTATCCCACATAGCTATTGAGTCCGCGATTTTCTGACAACACGCGTACATCTTGTAAATAAGTTTGGGTAATTAGACGCGATCGCTCTGGATCGCCAGATAATAGAGCAATGCTGGGAGGCGATGAACCTAAATCATCTTGCCCAAAACCAATGTGATAAAAACGTTTATTTGCCATTACGCTGCGCTATCTGTTTCCTACTGTGACCAAAGCGAACTTGGGTTTAAGACCCCCACCAAATTGAAAATTTGGGGCTACTTATTCAGGTGGGGTTTCAATTCCCAACTGAGGTCAAACCTCCTGCCTCCTGCCTCCTGCCTCCTGCCTCCTCCTGCCTCCTGCCTCCTTCAACGTCTCTTACCACTCCCATCGACCGATGTCAGGTGCCGAACCGGAGTAAGCAAGTCCTACATAAGTTCCTCTATCCACCACAAGACTGCGTGACGAAGCCGCCTTGTAGTAAGAGTTCCAACGGTCGCCCGTGCTTGTAAATCTTGGATCACCCTGGATGTTTGTCGCATTAACCGCGAATTGGATCTGCCAACTCGGCTTTGCTGAGTTCGTATTTCTGCGGAGATTATTAGTGAAAGCAATGTTCTTACCTCCTTGCACATCGTCTCCTTGAGAGTTCAAGAACACATTATTTTTGATCGATATCCTGTCTGCGGAGTCGAGTTGTAGACTATTCCCTAAGTTATCGAACACATTGTTGTGAATATTGATGTTGGAAGCTGAATCGGGAATGAAGATGGCAGCACTTTTCCCGAAACTAAATTGAACTTTACGAGCAACATTGGCGAAAATATTATTGTGGATGTTGATGTCGTAATTTTCTATACTTCCGCCCCATGCTTTCCCTCCCCAGATCGCAATACCGAAGCCCTTATCCTGAAAGTAGGAGTTGGATATCTCGACTCCGCTCAAGGCAACTTCGATTGACTCCTTAACACTCTGTCCGTCAATATCTTTTATTCGGACATTTCGCATCTTGAGATTACTTGGGTGTTTAGCTGTCGGCTGGTATTCATTGATTACTGAATGATTGACCATCGATAACCACGTATTACAGGTAATGTTGTAGATTTCGTTTCCATAACTCAAATTCCAAAGTTCAATGGAAGCATCCTCGCTCCACTGGGAATCAACTTCTGGAACCTGGATGTCACAATCGTGAATCTTCACGTTACGTAGATGACCTACATGCATGAACTTTATGCCGTATCCTTTATTTTCTCGGATAGTAATGTTGTAGATGTTGGCACCATCTAGCCCTCCAAGTCTCAGGTTCCCGGTAGATCCTCCCGATACCCAATCCGCTGCGGAGTTGATAAATGTGCAATCATGTATCGTTGTGTTTTTCATCCACTTTCCCTCTGGAAGCGGCACGAACCACCACATATCGCCACGAGTAAAAACTGCACCACTGTGCTGGAAATCTTTGAATGTGACATTATGCACAGTCACGTTGTTACGATTTTCTACCCAGATGCCGGCTTTAATGGTTTTGCCGTTCCCGTCTATGGTGAAGCCGCCTAACGTCTGATTACCATCTGTTGCCCCAATCATCTCCGAAGGAGATCCGTACCGAGGGCTTGAGCCGGAGTAGCTAGGCGAGACAAGCTGAATAATACTTCCATGATGCAAAAGACTCCAGTTGCTACTACCTGTGTTTACTCCTGGAGCAGGAATTGCACCGTTGCTAGTGATAGTCACCCTTGATTCACCTGCTCCCTCGATATTCACTCCCGGCGGAAGTACCATCGCTTCCGTCTCCCTATAAACACCTGGGTTCAAATAAATCGTGTAGTTTTTATTCGGTTGAACTCGTTTTGCTGCATATGCCAACGTCCTCAATGGCTTTCCTAGCGATCCATCGCCTTTAGTGTCGCTTCCCGTGGGAGACACATAGACGTATAAGCTCGTGGTAGGTTGGGTAGCCGCGACTTTAAGATTAGTCCTTTGACCATCCTTCTCCCTAAACAAATAGAAAAGGTTGAAATTACTACTATTAGGAGGAATCTTAAAAATCAGGTCTTTATCATTTGTGCCTCCCCCGTAACTCGTACCGTAAAGGTTACTATCGCTGCTTTCTACAGATATTGCCTCTGAAGTCGAACCATCGGACTTATTACTGCTATTAAACGAGTGAATAACGGTAGGTGTAATGTTATCGATCGCAGGAGTTTTTTGCGTAGTTACTAACTGGGTTGTGACTACAGCTACGAAAACTATAGTAGTTAAAGCTGCATAGGAAAGAAGGGAGCGTAGAGTCTTTATCATTACTCAAAGGAGGGAAAGACGATGGACGCAAGGGAACAGATAAATGAGGAAAGAATGACAAGAAAAAGAATAGAAGGATTTCTACTGTAAGAAGTACTGCCGCGTGGAATTCTTCCTCGTCTTTGGAAGGAGGAAGTAAAGCTAATTGGAAATTTTTATCCAGTACCTATGGATAGATAAACTGTAAAAAACCTACCATTCTATCTTTCACCTGAGTATTAAGATTTATTCGCCTAAATTTAACGTGAATTCGGGTTAAGAAGGTTAATTTAACGTTAATTAGCGAAAACAACGCAATTAAATTTGCAGATATCAAAATAAATCAACAGTAAAATCAGGGTTATCAACTGTTTGTCAGGCCCACGAAAAACCTAACCCCCTTCCCGATGCGGGAAGGGGGAAAATTCAAAGTATTTCTCCTTTTAGGCTACGGTGTACACACATCTTGGTAATGAAGCGCAAACCCTGGATTTACCCCCCTTAATCCCCCCTTGGAAAGGGGGGAAATACCCGGTTCTCCCCCAAGGCATCGGGGGAGTTAGAGCTTTCAAGGGTAGGTATTTAAAAATCAGGCAGTAGAGAGGGTGATTTGAGAGACATGGAGTTGTGGAGTCAAGGAAGGCCAAGGTTCAGGGAAAAAGCTACCTTGAGGTAGGGGAAGACGATTAAGAACGGCAGCCTTAATCACTAAAAATCCACGACGGAAACATGAGAGACAACGATGGAAGACACTATTTTTCAAATTGCGTCGTGCAACGTGGGTTTGTGGTAATTCGTCTAAACTACTAATAGGCAAATTGGCATCAATAGCACCTCCAACACTAACCTGCCATAAAGTAGCGATTGCGATCGCTAACCAATGTCTCTCGGCTCGTTTGGTATCTGTCATTTTAGTTTGATGCCAAGCAAAACCACCTCTTTTACCGTCTTTAAATAGACATTCAATCCAAGAGCGCATCGAATACCAACAAGCATCCGCAACTTCGGGTTGTAAATCGGTGAGAATTAACCAAGGTTCGGCATAGCCCTCGTCATGACGGGCTAACAATGTACATTCAATCGGGTTACTTTTGAAACAAGTTACCAATGACTCAAATGACTGACCAACTTCTCGAACAAGAGTATTTAGAGGTAGCCAAGAAACAGTACCTTTAATTTGAAACTGCCCCTGAAGGTTAATCCGCATAAAAGGATGCCAACCACAGTTCAAGATTTGTTGATACAACCACTCAGCATAAAGCCCTCTATCTGTGGTGACAATTACAAACCAATCTGGTGGTACAGTTTTGTCTATATGGCGAAATAATTCTTCCCAGTGAGGTTTCCAACTTCCAGGAATGGTAGCTTCAACTATTTTCCAGGCAATTGGAATTCCACAGCCACGGTAAACAATGCTAATTGCTAATACAGTAAAGCGATCGCTTAAAGTTGAAGCATCTGCTGCCAATGCTAGACGTTTTTCACCTTTAGGCCAAAGACTTAGAATCCAAGATAGTAGTGGACTAAAACAAGATGTCACATCCAATGAAGTTCGACCAGTTTTTGTTTTATCTTCTGCGTCTCGATACCATTCCCGCAGTTGCTGACGTATAGTATTCTCCTTTTTACCCAGTAGTTCTGCTAAAAATACTGAAACCGTTGTCAGTCCACTTGATTGGGTCATTACTATCCCAAAAGTCCACATTGCCAGTACAACAGCTTGAGGTTTTGTGAGATTTGGCATTTTTTCAATTACTTTTCTAGTCCATTCTCTTAATTCCTCGCTTTTTCCTACTTGCATTCACCCTCCTGCACCCGTAGTAATTCTGCTGATAAAAGCTAGATAGTATTTTACCTGCAAAAATACGCCTTTATTAAATACCTACCCTTGAAAGGGGAGTTAGAGGGGGTGAGATGGATTTGTGTGTACACCGTAGCCTTTTAGGAGAGAGGTTTTCCAGATAGCGTGAAAAGCCAGAACGGTTTTTCTGTATTATCAGCCTTGTCTTTTCTTTGTAGTACAAATATAATACAAACTATATCACCACTTGGGTGGTGACTGTTTGTCGCTTGAACAAAAGGAAATTTTATGATTCCCCGAACACGCATCCGAAATATTGGTATTTCTGCCCACATTGACTCTGGTAAAACTACGCTGTCAGAGCGAATTCTCTTCTACACGGGCAGAATCCACGCTATTGAGGAAGTGCGGGGAGGCGGTAAGGGTGCAACGATGGATTTTATGCCAGAAGAAAAGCTGCATGGTATAACCATCACTTCCGCTGCTACCACCTGCCAGTGGCACGATACTCAAATTAACCTGATTGATACACCTGGACACGTAGATTTTACGATTGAAGTAGAACGCGCTCTAAGAGTATTGGATGGGGCGGTGATGGTGCTGTGTGCTGTGGCGGGTGTGCAGTCCCAATCAATTACGGTGGATCGGCAAATGAAGCGCTACCGTGTGCCGCGTTTGGCGTTCATCAACAAAATGGATCGGACGGGGGCAGACCCATTTCGCGTAGTACAGGGAATACGCGATCGCTTGCAACTAAATGCAGTATTGATCCAGTATCCTATCGGCAGTGAAGACCAATTCCAGGGAGTAATTGACCTGGTGGAAATGACTGCTGACTACTTTGAGGGTGAAAACGGGGAAAACTTCGTGAAAAAGGCAATTCCCGAACCTCTTAGGGATGAAGCGCAACAGGCACGCGACAAGCTGTTAGATACTTTGTCGCTGTTCTCAGAATCGATGACCGAGATGTTGTTGGCGGGTGAGGAGATTCCTAAAGAATTAATTTGGGAAACCATCCGACAAGCAACTTTGAGTCTAGAATTCACGCCTGTACTGCTGGGTTCGGCATTCAAAAATAAAGGAGTACAAAACTTATTGGATGCAGTTACGCTCTATCTACCATCTCCCGTAGATAGGGAAGTCGTCAAGGGACTAGGGACTGGGGATTGGGGACTGGGAACTAGGACAAGCAATTCCCAATCCCCAGTACCCAGTACCCAATCCCTGATCGCTCTTTCCCCTAACCCCAATGCTTCCTTGGTGGCATTGGCATTTAAACTCACCGTTGAATCCTTTGGGCAGTTGACCTATACCCGGATTTACTCTGGGACGCTCAAACCCGGTGATACCGTCTACAACTCGCGGACTGAACAGCGGGTGCAAATTGGTCGCTTGGTGAGAATGCACGCCAATAAGCGAGAAGAGGTAAAAGTTGCCGTTGCTGGGGATATTGTGGCTCTGTTGGGTGTGGATTGTGCTTCTGGTGATACATTCTGTTCTGGGGAACCACTGGTATCTCTAGAGAAGATGTTTGTGCCGGAACCAGTGATTACGCTGGTGATTACGCCCAAAAAACAGGAAGATAGCGATCGCCTTTCCAAAGCACTCAATCGCTTTCAAAGGGAAGACCCTACCTTCCGGTTGAGCATCGATCCCGAATCAGGAGCAACTCTAATTTCTGGGATGGGCGAACTCCACTTGGAAATTTACCTGGAGCGCATCCAACGAGAATATAATGCCGAGGTCTACGTCGGTACTCCCGCCGTGGCGTACCGGGAAACCATTGGACAACAAGCTACCTTTGACTACCGATTCAAGAAACAGTCAGGCGGCCCTGGTCAGTACGCCCATATTACTGGGTGGATTGAACCCACAGACGAACCGTTTGTCTTTGAGAATCGAGTGGTTGGGGGTGCGATTCCCAAAGAATATATCCCGGCGTGCGAGAAGGGTTTCCGTGAGGCGATGCAATCAGGAAAGCTGCAAGGCTATCCGGTAACTGGGGTGAAAGTCGTTTTGGATGGTGGTTCATATCACCCAATTGACTCTTCAGAGTTGGCTTTCCGGTCAGCATCTCATCAAGCAATTGAGGGTGCGATCGCTAAAGCAAAACCCTACATCCTGGAACCCATCATGCTTGTAGAAGTGGAAACACCCCACGAGTTCATGGGAAGGATTCAGGGGGACTTATCCTCGCGTCGGGCTTTGTTGTTAGGTTCCGAGACAATGCAGGGATACACGGTGATTCGGGCAGAAGTACCGCTAGCGCGAATGTTTGGGTATTCTACAGAATTGCGATCGCTTACTTCTGGTATGGCTACTTTTACAATGGAGTTTGCCTGCTATCGCCAGTCCTAGCATCTTGAAGTAGCTTTTAGGGACACAGTTAGGCTGTGTCCCTTTCAATTATTAGGAGGTTTTTGTGCCTATTTTGAGAACTTTGCAACCTGGAGATGAAGTATCACTGGAAGCATTTCTCTTACAACACACCGATACTTCTATGTTTTTGCGCTCTAATTGGCGAGCTGCGGGACTGCTTGACCAAGGTGCAAGATTTCAAGGAACTTATATAGCAGCCTACATAGATGAAACTATAGTGGCAGTTGCAGCCCATTTTTGGAATGGGATGATCGTAGTCCAAGCCCCTGTACATCTGCCAGAAGTGGTACAAGCAGTTGTGGCACAATCTGGACGTGTCATCTCTGGAATTAGTGGCCCAGCAGCACAAGTTGAAGCGACAAAAAGCATTTTGGGACTTAGCAACCGACCAACTCAGCTTGATGAGGCTGAGATATTGTTTTCTCTAGCACTGGGAGATTTGCAAATACCTCAAGCCTTAGTATCAGCAAAGGTGCAGTGTCGTTTACCATATCCAGAAGAGTTGGAATTACTTAGCGAGTGGTGCGTTACTTATAATGTGGAAGCTTTAGGAAAAACCGATACTCCCAGTTTAAGACCTGATTGCGATCGCATAATTGAGGCACGTCAAGCTACGGCTATGCATTGGGTTTTGGTAGCAGGAGATACCCCAGTTGCTTACTCTGCTTTCAATGCTAGCTTACCTAATATTGTGCAAATTGGTGGAGTCTGGACACCGCCAGGGCTGCGGGGTAAAGGCTACGCCAAAAGTGTGGTAGCAGGTTCATTGTTAGATGCGCGATCGCAAGGAGTAAAACGTGCCATCCTGTTTACAGGTGATAATAACCAAGCAGCCCAAGCAGTTTATCGAGGAATTGGCTTTTTGCCTACTGGCGAGAAGTATGGCTTAGTCTTATTTAAAGTAATAAGCAATAAGTAATGGGTATTACTCATTACTCATTACTCATGACTCATTACTCATGACTCATTTATTTTTTCTGGATTTGCTGGAATTGATTTTGTAGTCTCTACTGAATTGATTGTAATACTTGAATTATGAGCCAGTATCGTTTCAAACAGTCATTCTCTGATGATCCCAGCTTAAGCGATAAGCTTTTTGACTTGATGGAAGTCACATTTCCCGGACTCAGCAGTTTAGCAGAATGTGCAAGAAAACTAGGTGCATCCTGGGAAACAGCTTCAACTCCGTTTATGCGCTTTCATGATGATATAGCGATTACCCATGTGGGAGTGTTACAAATTCCCATGCAAATTATGGGACAAAGGCTCACTGTCGGAGGAGTTCATGGAGTAGCTACCCGTGCAGAGTATCGCCGGAGAGGGTATTACCGGGAAGTGATGGAGGAAGTGCTAGGGTATTGCGATCGCGATCGCCTTTACGAAACCCTGGTACTGACGACACCACAACCAGAGTTTTACTTACCTTTTGGCTTTCGTGTTGTCGAAGAACACATCTTTAAAGTTAAGTGTTACCCCACAAGTAGCACTGATAGCTTCAGAATACTGGATTTTACCAATACTAAAGATTACACATTGCTACATAGACTTTTAGAAACACGCATTCCTGTCTCTAATATAGTTGGCGTAGTCAACGAAAAACCTGTGTTCTGTGTCAATGAAGGAAGTCGTCCCTTATATTATGCAGAAGATTTAGATTTAATCGCCTGTATGGAGATAGAAGATAACCGACTTCATCTTTTCGATTTAGTGACAACGCAGATATGGCCTTTAAAGAATATTATTAGTAAGATAACTCAACCCATTGAAGAAGCGGTGATTTACTTTAGTCCAGAACTTCTGGATGTCAAAGATGTGCAAGCATTCACCCATACTTTTGATGAAACTGTGCTGATGGTTCGCGGCAAATTTGCGGCGGAGGGCGAGAAATTTATGCTATCCCGTTCTGCAAGGTGTTGAGTCACTCAAAAACAATTGAATCATAATAGAATTGAGAGTTTCATCATTAGGATTGCTTTATGATGTATCAAACTGACCCGCCGCGATCGCCAAAAGATGTATTGCCGACCATGTATGATCTTCCCAGTGAAGACCCAGAGGAGCCTGGTTTGCCCGATCAGTTTCATTTATTGCAACCTCGTCTGTTAGACGAAACCTTTCGTCCACCAAATTATCCTAGCGACGAGATATTTGTTGCTAGCGATCTAAATCTTTATTATGACCCGCGCCATCCACTGTGGCATAAACGACCAGATTGGTTTGCCGTTTTAGGTGTTTCCCGTCTCTACGAACAACGAGATTTACGCTTAAGTTATGTCCTTTGGCAAGAGGGAGTTCAGCCTTTTATTGTGGTTGAATTGCTGTCTCCCGGAACTGAAAAGGAAGACTTAGGGCAGACATTGCGAGATGTCAAGCAACCACCAGGAAAATGGGAAGTATATGAACGGATTCTACGTGTTCCTTATTATGTAGTATTTGATCGGTACAAATATAAATTAAGGGTGTTTAAATTAGACGGTGGTCGTTATGCTGAGATAACACTGTCAGAGTCGCGCTTCTGGATACCAGAACTAGAACTAGGCTTGGGTGTCTGGCAGGGACGCTATCAAAATGTAGAACAGCCTTGGTTACGGTGGTATGATTGGACAGGCTGCTGGGTATTGACTTCTACAGAACAAGAAAGTCAACGGGCTGAACAAGAAAGTCAACGAGCTGAACAAGAAAGACTACGGGCCGAACGGTTGATTGCACAATTGCGATCGCTAGGCGTTGAACCCGATATAGATTAGCTTTTTGCCTGCCTTATAGCCCTGCAAACCACTCATAGCCCTGATCTTCCCAATATCCTTTAGTAGGTAACAAATTGCTGACGAATGTAATTTGAGTTACCCACTTGCTTTGCTTGTAACCTAGTTTAATTGGAGATGCTAGGCGCATAGGCGCACCATTATCAACTGATAAGGGTTGTCCATTTTTTTGATAAGCCATGAGAGTTTGAGGATGTATAACAGAGGCAATATCCCAGCTTTCATAATAGCCATCAGCAGATTTGAAATAGACATAGCGGACGTTTGACTTAGGCTGTACCAGCGCTACTAAATCTCGTAATCGCACACCTCCCCATTGAACGATCGCAGCCCAGCCCTCAACACAGACGTGGCGAATCACCATTGAAGTCAAGGGAAGTTTTTGAATATCTGCCATACTCAATTGCATTGCATTATTGACCTCACCATCAATTATTAAGCGAAATTGTGCTGGATCAATTTGCGGAGTGAAGTCAAAGGTATTAACCAGCAATTTGTCTGCTTCTATGGCATTGATAGGAAATTCAGGTATGGGTTTTTGAGTTAGCAGGAGTGCTTCAAGACTTTGGTTTAGTGGCTCAGAGATTTGCCGTACATTATCTGAGAACAAATTTGTCCCACAGCCACCTAGAAGAAAGCTTACCCCTGAAAGTCCAGATAGTTGAAGTAACCGACGACGGGATAGGGTATGTTTGGGAAGAATCAGACTCATAGATTTACAGTCCGCTAGCGATCATTAAGATAATACTGCTGTCTCACATAGCTTGAGTAGAAAAATGGAGCGAAACGACGGTATATGTGTCCGTCGAAGAAAAATGAGTTCAGGTTAAAAAATTACCACGAATGAAGCGCTCGTAACTGTGGCGTTTTTTTCACTTGATGGGCTTCCATGCGTGTTAGAACATCATCCAGAATGGCGATCGCTTCCGAAATAAACGGCCCTTTATTTAACATCACACACTCAGCACGTTCAGCCATTGCGGCGTCGGTCATCTCTCCCCGCGAAGGTGTGCCATCTTTTACCAAACTCTCTAGTACTTGAGTTGCCCAAATAACAGGAACATGAGCCGCTTCGCAAAGCCAGAGAATTTCTTCCTGGATCTCTGCTAAACGCTGGTATCCAATTTCAACGGCTAAATCACCTCTGGCGATCATGACACCAAATGATTGCTTCCCCGCTGCGTAGATGATTAATTCTGGCAGATTGGAAACTGCGATCGCAGTTTCAATTTTTGCCACGATCGCCGGTCGGCTTAATCGTCCCTCAGAGCGCTTGTCCAATTCTTGTTGAAGTAACTCAATATCGGCAGGATGTTGTACAAAAGAGTAACCAATAATATCTGCGTGAGTGGCCACAAAATCTAGGTCGGATAAATCTTTTTCAGTCAGTGGGCTAAGAGGTAAGACTGTTTCTGGGAAATTCAATCCCTTTCCAGGTCTGAGTTTAACTCCTTTTGGGCTAGCATGAGTCACTTGTAGTAAAAGTCGCGGTTGTCCATCGGGTAATGAGTACTGGGTGTCAACTACGCGAGTCCGAATTTTGCCATCGTCGATATATACGGGGGTGTCAACAGTTAACAAATCGAGAATTTCGGGAACCGTACACCAAGTTTGGAAATGCTCTACGGATGATGGGATGAACTCTCCTGTCTCTGACTCATTTCCGAGTTCAGGCTCACATCGCGACAGCAGAATATGATCTCCTTTAAATACCCGTTTTTTATGAAGTGGTGCAAGTACCTGTCCTATGCGGATTTTCACACCAGCTAAGTCCATCATGACTTTACAAGGCATTCCCATTTCCTGTGTTGCTTGACGGATATGGTCGATCATCCGCTCCCAAGATTCGGTTGTATCATGAGCGCAGTTAATTCGCACACAGTTTGCCCCGCGTTGTATAATTTCTCGCACCATCTTGTAGTCAGTGGCGGACTCAGTGGGTAGTGTTACCATAATCCTGACCCGACGCTGGTCTGGAGACTGACCAAATAATTCTTCGGTGTGCTGTTGTAGTAAGCGATCGCCCTCAAAAAAGAACTCGATAGGTGGACGGTTAAGGTGCTGGGAAGACTCGGAGCCGCAAATAACTTCCAAGGTGGTAATGACAGCATCAAGATTGGGCATCACCCGTGCTTCAATCCGTCCTAATGAGGATAAGCCCCAAGGCATTAGTGCAGCTTGGAGGGAGCGAAGATCGTACCGACGTAAAGCTAGATATTCAGCTAAATTCAAGGCACTAGAAAGAAACTCAGGACGCTGAATGTGCGATCGCCACTGGTTAAAGGTCGCTTGTCCTTCGCTTTCAACGTTCTGGCGAAGTTCTTGCAGAATTGATAGCAAATCTTGTGGACTTGATAGATTAAGAAGTGTGCCCAACGGCTGAGTTCCTCGACCATGCTGATGCAGAATGGGCTGACTGCTCGGTATCTTAGCATTCGAGTTTGAAGTTGCAAACTGCATAAAAGTCTTTCTAGTTACCCTAGTGAATAAACGCAACTTAGTATGATAAGCAATGTCTTCATTGCACTGATGGTTTTATCACTAGACCCAAAAGACCACATCACCTAATAGACAGAGTTTCCGAACAAACATATCTCTGACTGGCTATCCTGAACTTTGGAACATTTAGTGCAATCATCCGAAGTAAGACTTGATATGCAATGCCTACAACGGCAAGCTACGCAATCCAATTTCTTAGTGTAATATTTTGTTTTGAAGAATATCTGCCCTTTGTGATCCTGATATTAATCTATGGAAAACAGAGAAACAAAGGGAATTTTAAGCAAATCTTGGGAATATCTTGTGAATATCTTGGGAATATTCATGCAAATCTGATTATCACATCAGCGCTAACTAGCAATTAGGGTGGGCGCTATTACCCACCCTCCCACTCTAACTTGCTACTGCCTCAGCAGGAGCTGCTTCAACAGCAGTTATGGGTAAATAAACACTAACTTTTTTACGGGTTTTGCCCTTTCTCTCAAACATTACAACACCGTCGATTAGAGCAAACAGAGTGTCATCGCTACCAATACCGACGTTGTTACCAGGGTGGAATTTAGTACCACGCTGACGCACGAGAATGTTTCCTGCACGCACAACTTGACCGCCATAACGCTTTACACCCAGACGTTGAGCATTAGAATCACGACCGTTGCGTGTACTACCTGTTCCTTTCTTATGAGCCATGATTTCCTCTTTTGTATCTTCTTCTTAATTATTATTATTCAACAACAGTTTCAACTTCTTCGGCAGGAGTCTCATCTAAAACGGGGGTTTCCTTCTCCGCTTCACCTTGGGCAGCAAACACTGCACCGTTAAGGGTGATGGAGTCAATCATAAGTCTGGTAATTTCCTGACGATGCCCCCGCTTTTTGCGGGTTTTCTTTTTCGGCTTCATTTTGTATACCAGGACTTTACGACCTCTGTAATGTCGCATTACAGTCCCTTCTACAGTCGCACCTGTCACTAGTGGCTGTCCAATGGTGACTTCACCATCGTGCTGCACGAGTAATACAGCGTCTATTGTAACTTTTTCGTCTGGTTCGATCGCAAGCAGTTCAATATCATAAAACCGTCCTGGCTCTACTCGTATTTGTTTGCCGCCAGTTTCAATAATCGCGTAGGTCATGGAATTGTCCTTGAGGTTGCCGTACAGGTAGCTGGTTTTTATCTCTGTAGAGACGCTTTTGCCAGCCTTTGTAATATGTCTACCTGATCCGAGCAGGAATTAGACAGACAATCTAACATACTATTTTATTCACAGGTATTAAGTCAAGCTTTAATAAGCTTTTTGGATTTGGCATCGGCGTCTGGTCAGCAAAGAGGACAAGGAAACTCTTGAGATGGAGGGAGAAGGGAAAACCCAATATCTAAAATTTTAAAAGTCAGAATAAATGCTTTTTAGATAAAAATTACTACTATCTTAGGGCTGAATTTTGCAAAAAGTAACATTATTTTTAACTTAAAAGTTATACTTTCTTGTCAAAATCAACACATTTTTCTTCTTTATTTTAAAATTGTAATTAGATGCTAAATCTATAAAATCTTTACATCTTTACAAAAGTTAGTGAATCCCCAGGAATTAAATTACCACATTCAAACCTGATATTTCAAACAGGAGATGGATTGTCATGACACAGCAAAATGCTGCCCGACTTTTTCAAGCCGTAAAAGCAGATCAAGCATTACAACAAAAACTCAAAGCAACAGCTAATCCAGAAGCATTTATCAAGATTGCTCAAGAGCGTGGCTATGATTTCACCGTTGAAGAACTGGATAGCGAAATCAACAAATTATCTGAAGAAGATTTAGCCGCCATTGTCAATCCAGGATGGGGGACTAGACGCCACCTTAATCCTAGATAATTCCTGTTCTGGGAATATCGAAAGTATAGGAACAACTGAATTGACAAATTATGCTCCTCAAGGAGATACCGTTGCATCATCACCTTTAGGAGCATTTCTGTTAAACCAAGTAACTCGAATTGCTATCTTCCCACCTGCTTAACTCATGAGTTAGGATGACTATATTTTAATCAGGTGATATGAAAAGAATAGAAGTTGAGCAAAGAACTATTTTAATTGGTTTGGCAGGTAGTCACGGCTATGGTTTAAATCGTCCTGATTCAGACTTGGATTATCGGGGAGTATTTATCGCGCCCAAAAGGTACTACTTGGGATTTGATCGCATAGAACAAAAAGATACTGGTTGGGATGAACCAGGAATATTTCCATTCGTTGATGGTAATAAAGACACAGTTATATATGAATTAAGAAAAATCCTCCAGTTATTAGCGGGTGCAAATCCCAATGTTTTAGAATTGCTCTGGTTAAATAACTATCCTTTTTTAAACACAGTAGGACAGAATTTAATTAATCATAAACAGTTATTTTTGAGTAAAAAGGTAAAACATACTTACACTGGTTATGCCTTTGCCCAAATTAAAAAGATGGAAACTCATCGTAAGTGGCTATTAAAACCACCGCAAAAAAAACCAATACCATCTGACTTCGCTATAGAAGACGAAGCACCTCTGAGCAAAGATGAGCTAAATGCTTTTCTGGAGTATCTTTATAACTTAATCAGAGGACGGATTGAGTTTTTGGAAGAAGCAGAACAATTATATCAATTGCTGACAGCAGATATTGATTTTAAAGGAGTCTTAAAACAATATACTTTACCCGATGAGACTTTGGAATATACCCAAAAGTTAACCAATAGCCGTAAAGATTTTATTCGTCTGCTTCAGAAAAGCCAAAGCTATCAAATAGCTTTAAGAGAATGGAAGGCTTACTTATCTTGGCAGGAGAATAGGAATCCGGCTAGGGCAGAAATGGAAAGAAAATCGGGTTTTGACCTCAAACATGGGATGCACTGCATTAGATTGTTACGCAGTGGAGTAGAAATATTACGGCACGGTGAAGTGATTGTAGATAGAAGAATAGCTGGTGATGTTGAGGATTTAAAAGCTATTTTAAAGGGTGAGTATTCTTATGAGCAGGTAATGAAAATGGCAGAAGATTTGGTTGCCGAAATGGAAATTGTTTGCGAACAATCTGCCCTACCTCATAAACCTGATTTGGAGCAAATTAATGAGTTGTGTATGGAATTGGTGGAAATGCAAAAATGGAATCATTAGTCATTAGTCATTGGTCTATTGGTGTTTATAACTCAACACAGTTCAGAATGAGCAACAAAACCCTCATGTAGAGACGCGATTTATCGCGTCTTCAAAGACCAATTACCTACACCAATAAACCTTAACCCAAGCGTATTGAGTTATCCAATACGCTTGGGTTAGCGCCAAAAATCTTGAAATCTGTAAGTTGGGTTGAGGAATGAAACCCAACATTTTCGGGGCTTTGTTGGGTTGCGCTTTGCTTAACCAAACTTACAATTTTCCTTAACTCAACCGTATTGGCTTATAACTAACAAATAACAAAGGACAAATAACAAATGACTAATTTTAAAGAGTGTACATTAAGTCAGCAAAGCCATAGAGGCTGATGATGAGCAATAGAGATGCTGTTAGTTGGGTAATTCGTGTCTGGGGTGAGGGGGCGATCGCTTCCCGCACTAAGATAGAAATAGATGACCCCACTAATAAGCTCAGGCATAAGATTAAATACGGCCTGTCGGGTAAAATACTGCCTATTGCCAGCATAGCGATCGCTAATAAGAGCATCAATAACTCTACAAACCTGGGCGGATCGTATTGGCTAGATAGAATAAAGCTGTTGAACCAAAAAGACCAAAATCTCATATTCAGTGCTGAGTGCTAAGTGCTGAGTTAAGAGTTAGGAGTTGTGATTTATAGTCAGTGCTGATTGAGGAATTAAAGTTGTGAGATATGAAGCAGCTTTCCATTCAAAACTCTTAACTATTAATTCTTCATCGGAGGCGGAGCGTTTCCGGCTCCGCTCCTAACTTTTAACCTCTAGCTCCTAACTTTTGACCTGTGCCGTTCTTTTGTGCAGTATCACTTTCTGGTAGTTCGACGCCAAAAACACGGCTAAAAACTTTGGCGACTTTATAGCCAGAATCAATCGATTCTAAGGGGTCTTTCCGCAGTCGGTGACGCAAGCATAGCGTAATTACGCGATGGATATCATCAACTGTAACTTCAGTGCGTCCTTCATAAGCTGTTAAGGCTTTGGCGGCGCGGTTACTAACAATGTCACCCCGCAAACCATCTACATCCAGTTCTGAGCAGACTTCAGAAATTTTCACCCGTAGATCATAGTCCATGTTCACTTTTGGCAAAAGCTGTTGAGCATTGACAATTTGCTGTTGTAATGCTTCTTGCTGGGGTTTGTAGTTTTCGAGAAATGCTGGAGGATTTTGATCAAAATCCGCCCGTTGTTCTACAATTTGCACCCGCAAAGCCGGTTCCTTTACTGTGTGAATTTCTGCGTGCATCCCAAAGCGATCGAGCAATTGGGGGCGTAGTTCACCTTCTTCTGGATTTCCAGAACCCACAAGAACGAAACGTGCTGGGTGACGTATAGAAATACCTTCCCGTTCTACAGTGTTCCATCCACTGGCAGCGGAGTCGAGTAACACATCTACAAGGTGGTCGTCTAGTAAGTTGACTTCATCCACATAGAGAATGCCTCGGTTAGCCTTTGCCAGTAGTCCCGGTTCAAAAGCTTTGACACCTTCAGATAAAGCTTTCTCGATATCGATTGTGCCACAAACTCGGTCTTCTGTGGCTCCTAGTGGCAGGTCTACCATTTGGACTTTTTTGTGAGCTACAGGAATTTCCGCCCCTTGTTCTAACAGTTGGCGGACTTCATCGCTCATTAAGTCGGGGTCGCTAGGATCACTACTGAAGGGATCATTGGCAACCACAGAAATTTCTGGCAGCAGATCCGCCAGCGCCCGGATAGTTGTGGATTTCCCGGTGCCGCGATCGCCCATAATCATTACACCCCCGATTTTGGGGTCAATCACGTTCAATAGCAGCGCCAGTTTCATTTCTTCCTGGCCCACTATTGCCGTAAAAGGAAATACTACGCGACGCGCACTTGCCGTGGATTGAGCAGTTGGACTCACTAAATTACCTTAACAATATTTTTCTTATTACAGTTCTTTATTGTGACACAGGTAGGGCATGGGGGAATGTGAAGATCGGGAGCAGGGGAGGCAGGGGAGCAGGGGAGGCAAGGAAAGATAAAGGAGAAAATTTTACCTTGTACCCCTTCCTTATCTCTTCCCTCATACCCAATGCCCCATGCCCAATTCCCTATTCCCAATTCCCCATACCAATATCTATTGGGCACAAATGCTTATTAGCTGCGTCAACTATCTTAATTTGTCTGCTTTAGTTTTTCTGGTGCAAAAGTTCCATAAGCAGGGAACGAACAACTACCAACTCATCAATCCTGTAGTAAGCATAAATACTTGTAAACTATATGGTTAGTAGATTCAATCATAAAAACGAGCAATGGCGTGTGTGGGTAGCTAATGCATCATTCAAATCTATGAAATCACCTTTTATTGTTCAAATTTGGCGGCGAGCGCTCAAGTCTCTTTTTCCGATTCTCATTTTAATATCCTTTGTTACGGTATTACTGGTAGACAGTTTCACTCCTGCCATCGCACAGATACCCCGTCAGGAAATTCGCGGGGTTTGGATGACTACTAATGATTTTGACACCCTCAAGAATCGCGCCAAAGTGCAGGATGCGGTAACTCAACTGCGGCGGATGAACTTCAATACAGTTTATCCGGTGGTATGGAATTCTGGGTATGTGATGTATCCCAGTGCGATCGCGCAACGTGCAGGTATTCAACCTTTTGTCTACAAAGGTTCAGATGGACATGATATTCTTGCAGACCTGATTACTCAAGCACATCGCCAAGGATTGCTAGTAATTCCCTGGTTTGAGTTTGGTTTTATGGCTCCCCCAACCTCGGAACTTGCACTGAATTATCCAGATTGGTTCACACAAAAGCGGGATGGTAGCCAAACTTCAATCAGTGCAGCGGGTGAGGTGATGTGGCTTAATCCCTTCCATCCCCAAGTGCAACAGTTCATCACCAATCTTGTGCTGGAAACTGTTACTCAATATGATGCCGATGGCATTCAGTTTGACGATCACATGAGTTTGCCTCACGAGTTTGGTTACGACCAATATACGGTTGCTTTATACACCAAAGAAACTAAGAATCCTCCCCCAACTAATCCTCAAGATCAGGCATGGATAAAGTGGCGGGCAGATAAAATTACGGCGTTCATGGTACAACTTAACCAAGCGGTAAAGCAGAGAAAACCCCAGGCGATTTTCTCCGTTTCTCCCAATTACTATGATTTTGCTTACAAGTTTCACCTGCAAGATTGGCTAAGTTGGATGCGACAAAATATTGTGGACGAGTTAATTGTGCAAATTTATCGTCCCGATCTGCAAAGTTTTGTGGCAAATATTTCCCGCCCAGAAATTCAGGAAGCGCAACAAACAATTCCAACTGGAATTGGCATTATGACCGGGTTACGAAATAACCCAGTTCCCATGCAGCAAATTAAATCTCAAGTGCGTGCTGCTCAAGAACGCGGTTTAGGCGTAACCTTCTTTTATTATGAAAGCCTTTGGAATGATGCTTTAGAACCCTTAAACGAGCGACAAGCTGGATTTGAAACTCTCTTTCCATCTCCCGCACTCCGCGCCAGAGTTGATTGAAGAAGCAAGTTCGTAGTAAGGACTTTAGTCCTGATTTTCTAAGCACTATAGTCCTTACTACAAACTCTCAAAACTAGCTGAGACATTGTAGTAGTGCGATCACCTGTAATTCTAAAAGGTATAATCCATCATTCGCCAGCCTGTACTCACTCTCCACTCCCTACTCCTAACTCAGCATGACAATCTTCTACCGAAGTGCGTTGTCGCATGGCATTAACTAAAGCCTCGTAGCTAGACCAATTTTCTTGCAGTAGAGTTTTTGCCTGGAGGGTATGAAACCGTAGTTTCTGCTGATAAGCTGATTCAGAAAAGCCTAAAATTGTCAAGACTCCTATCAGTTTGTTTTTATCATCAGATCCACCCTCAGCATTATTAAAAACTAGGGTTTCAGCAGCAATACCCGCCATCCAAACAGTGCAGTAGCGGTCTAGCATTTGGGCACTAATTTTACCTGCTTCTAGTTGAGATGCTAATTCGCCATCATCAAAGCTAACGCCGCCTTGCCCAGGTTGCCCCTGTTTCCAGGCTTCCCAAGCGCTGAGTGTGTAGCCGGTAACGGGAATACCCAACAGGTAAGCAACTAAGAAATGCCCAGCTTCGTGGTGGACGATGCGATCGCGGTGTTCACTTGAAAAACCAGCTATCCAATCCAAAAAGATAGTACCACCCTTGCCTTGCAAGCTGAAACTATCTAATGTCGCTATGCCTAAGATGGTGAAGGTAGCAAGTGCCGGTACTGCCGGTGATAAGTTTAAGAACGGCCCCAGCAGTACCGATAGGGTCATGAGAAAGATAGATATTGCAACTAAATTTAGGCTAGTTTGGCTCATTGAGAGTTTTCTGAGTGCAGCTTAATCTTTCTTTATTATGAGGCGAGATTAGTTACAAAAGGAATGTGATTAAACAATCGTGCATTTACTGACAATGATTTCCAGCCCATCCTGTACTTGCTCAAGTTCTTGGCGCTTTTGGTAAATCCACATCTTTTCAGCCTCACGTTGTTCCAAAGTTTCGTTGTGAGCCTTTTCCTGCTGTTCGAGGAGATTTTCGTAAAGTGCGATCGCTTGTGCGATGACTCGACTAGCTGATTCAACTCGGTTTTCAAAGACTGAGTTAACTATTTCATTTAATTTATCGAATATTTTATCCATTGACTCATCGAATTTTTCAAATCCTAGTTCAAAAACTTTCCCTTTTATTTGGTCTTTAAGTCCATCAAAGTCTAGCATTCCAAAACCAAACGAACCTGCAATTGCAGCAGCTACACTTGCAACAATTACGGCAATAAAACCAAGTCCTGTAAATACTATTAATCCAGCTGCTAAAGCACCACCTATTCCAACACCACTGCCAAATCCTCCCATACCTGTAAAGTCATCATTTATACCATCAATAGAAATTTGAAGTTGCTTGCTAAAATTGGTTTGTATGTTTTGGTCTAGGCTGTTAAATTCGCCTTGAATTGCATCTAATTCATAAGCAATACTAGTATCTAAATACTTAATATTTTCTTTTAAAATGACTTCCTTAAGTTTTTCATTTCCCCATTGGTCTATTTCTGTTGACAAATCTCTAATAAATTGATTTGTATAATCTCTAATGAGCTTATCTTGGCTAAAAACAGGGCTGTGTTCAGAATTCCAATATTGGCTCTTTTGAGCCATGCGATCGCCCAATCCTTCACGCCACTCATCCCAAGATTCAGCAGTTTGATCAAATACTTTGTCTATCAAGTGATCTGCCAATAGACGGATTCTGACATCGCGTCCACTAGCTTCTCCTATTTTTTCTAAAATTTTCTGCTTTTCTGCTTCAGAAATTTGAATTTTTCCATCTAAAGTACCATTCGATTTATATAGCCCATCTAAACCTTTTTCGATAACTCTATTTATTTGATTAATAGAGTGTTTAATTTTGACTGTTCCCCTATCAAACGTCAAAAAGTTTTCAATAGACTGGGTAAAATTTTGGAACGCGTTGAAATACTCATCTTCATCTCCCCGTAAAATTGCATCCAGGGCAGCTTGAGCAGAAATAAAATGAACACGGTTTTCACCTGCAACTATAGGATTTTGACCTTGTACAAATCTTTCGATCCTCTGTCGAACTTGCTCACGTCCCTTTTCGCTACGGACTAAATCTATAAAATTTCCTACTACAAAAAGATTGTTAGCAGGTTCATTTTCTTCACCATGATTTAGTTGATTTCTCACATCCTGGAGTAAGTCGCGTTCTACCTGAGTTAGAGAACGGGAGGCATTAGTTAGGAATATAACTGCATCCGTATCCTTCAGCAGTTTTTGAGTAATGGCGGTGCGGTCAGGATGTTCGTTTAATCCTGGAGAATCTACGATTTCTACCCCACTACTGCATAACTCTAAATCAGGATGCTCAAAAACAATTTCATCAATTTCATCATGTGCTAGTTCATCACTGAGACATCCAAGTGCTGCATCTTCTGAAATTGTTGCTTTTATTTGATATTGCTCAAAAGGAATTTCTTCTTCCCGTCCATCTTTATAACGACAGACTACCCGCTTTTGGGTTCCATATTTTAAAACTGTTACCATACCACTACAAGGAATCTCTCTCACAGGTTGAATTTCTTCACCTAGTAAGGCATTAAGTAAAGTTGATTTTCCTTGACTAAACTCCCCTAGTACTGATATCCGAAAGCGCTGGTATTGTACTTTTTGTGAGACTTGCCCTAACTCCTCTATCAAAGTGTGAGGCAAGAAGCCACGATTGGTACAGTCTTGGATTATCTGAAATAGCTGATAACAACAATTGTCTACTTTTCTGCGATATTCTTGGAACTTTTTCAATTCTCCGTAAGATACATTTTTGTACGGTTTAGTTATTTTGTGTTTTGGTTTAGCAGGTAGAGTGGATAACATATCACTAGCAGCCTTAACAAATATAGTATCCAGTTCTTGAAAACGAGCAGGATTGAGTAAAAAATGCACTTCATTTAAAGCAAGAGGTTCGGCATTTTCTTGATGAGTAAAGCCAGCTTCTAAAATTGCTAAATGTTGTGGTTTAATACCTAAATGCTTGGCAAGTATCTCCAAATATTTTTTCTCGTGGGGGTCAATTTCTCCATCTGCTGCTGACATTTCATAGCCAAATCCAATTAACAAAAGCTTTTCTGACTCTGAAAGTGGAGCCGCCAATGCTAGTAAGCTATTAACTTGCTTATAAACTTGATTATCTTTGACACCCTTAATCATTAAATGTGTCAACTTACGCACATCACTTTCTGGAAGACTAAATCGATAAAGGGTTGTTAGTAAACGTTGCTTTTCTGACTCTGCTACTGTGCCATCTACAAATATTACTCCTAGCAGCACCGTGACTAAATTTGCCAGAAATATTACGGGCGGCGTGAGATTTTTTTGAGCCAGTTTTTGTCCAGTAATCTGCGACAATAGCTCAACAGTTTGAGAGGTAACTAGTGAAGTATCCATAAACTATGTAAGGCAATAAGTTTTCAGGCTTAGTATGCCCAGATTTAGACAAAATTTATTAATATACCGAATAAATACGGTTATATTTACTTTTTTATACCAGTTAGGCTCAAGAAAATTAGCTTTTAGCAACCTAAAAATATGCTTTTCCAATTTGCGCCTGCAATTCAAGCTGGTATTGAAAGTAGTAAATATCTACAAGTCTTGAGCAATGGAGTGCCTTTAAGCATGGCTAGAGATACAGTTACCGGACAGTTTGTTGGTCATGCTATTGGTGCTACTGTCAACAACAGCCCTTTATCACCACTGGTAGCTGCTTCAAATTTTGTTACTAGTGGGGCGCAGATGTATCAAACTCAGCAAGGCTTTACAGCAGTACTGAATGGATTGCAAACTATACAGACTAGCTTGGGTGTGCTGCAAGCAACTACAGCCTTGATAGGTGTGGGAACAATAGCAGGTGTAGCACTGACAGCAGTAAACCTACACCAAACAATGAAATTAAGAAAAGAAGTAGAACAAATGAGGCTGGAAGTTAAAAACGGCTTTATTGACTTGAAACAAGCCTTAAAAGACCAAGGAGTAGAAATTAGACAAATAATCGAACAAGTAGCCCAAGACATCAAATTTGAACAACACCGCACAGCTTTAGTGAGAGCGTATGGAGTGTTTATCCAGGCGATAAACCGCTTCCGTTCAGCGATGCAATTGCAAGATTTCAGCCGAAGAAACGCTGAGATTGATGGCGTTAGGGGAATGTTGTTTACGGCTTTAGCAGATTACAGCAATCCCCATTTACTGGAAGAAACCTGTGCAGCTGGTCAATTACGCAGACTTGAATGCGCTTGGGCAATTGAACAGGCGATTGTTGCAACTTATCAAGTGCAGAATGAGATTTCAGCAGTGAGCGATCGCCTTATCCTACTCCAAGATAAAATCTGTGAAGATGCTCTCACTGTGATTAATCGCTGCGAATCACATGATGAGCTTGATTTTCTCTTTCCCGAAATTATCCGCATTAAAAATCATGATTTAGCGGTATTGGATTCGTGGCAAAATCATGTTGATTGGATGCGATCGCTTCCTTCATCAGATTTAAAACTTTTAAGTAGCGCTGATTTTAATAGTACAGATACTCACTACTCCACAATCAATTTAGTAGAACCGCCAGAACAATTAGTATATGAAAATTTAACCGAAAAATCCCATTTCTATTCACTTCGTGACCAGTTGTTATTTTTATTCGAGCCTGAACTACGTCGAGAGTACGAATTTTATATTAGTGAACAAGCTGGAATTACTGGTTATAAAACTTTAGTTACATCTAATTTGCAACAGGCATCAGACTTAACTGTTGGTAATCTTTATTACTACTTTAAAATCAGAGATAAATCGAAAGATGAGACAGAGTTAGTTTCAGCTAAGTAAAACAGCAACGGCAATTCTTGAAATAACTATTTTAAAGTCCGCCTACGCGGACTTTGTTTGTATATACAGCAGATTTAAACTTCTCTACGAGAGGGTACGCCAACGTAAGGTACAAAATACTACTGTTCTATTATCATAGACTCATAGAAAAACTCACGCGCTTACAGTAAAATTGTATACTAAGTGTCTAAACACATTCATTAGTTTGTCAGTTTCTAACCTAGTTCCAAACTTGTCACAGCAAAGACGCGATTAATAGGTAAATTAGGAATTTCTTTAGTGTACATCCGAGCCGTTTCAAAGACTGTCTGCAATTGGCAACGTTGAACTAGGTTAATAGCTTGTACATTTGCATCTGGCACGTCAAAAAACACTGGGGCATGAGGATTTTCTGCAAGCAAGGCTTGAAATAATACTTCAGCAATCTGTTCATCATTAGCAAACAGTGGCCCAATCCGAAAACCTGTATGGGCAGGCCGGATAACTCCGTAACCAACAAGATATCCATTTTTGATAAATCCGAAAGCAGTACTTTCCGGCTGTTCAATCCAATGCCGCAGAAATTGTGGACGCTTAGAAGGAAAAATTTGGCAATCATAAGCCACCAAATCTTCAAAAGGCACAGTTTTCAGTTCGATGATACCAGCAGGCATAACACCGCCACCCACCCCTTGATAACGAATATTCTTATAAGCGATTTGGAAACCAGACTTTTTGTAGTTATCTTGTTGAGCTACTACACCATCTAAGCCGATGTTACGGTCAGCACCTAGATAATCCATTGCAGTCTTCCAAATTTTCATACCCAACCCCTGCCCACGAAACTGGGGTTTCACAATGTAAAAACCGAGAAAGCCGAAGTTTTGATCGTAAGCAACAGCAGAAATACACCCCACTGGCTCACCATTCAACTCGCCCAAGAAAAAACCATTGTTGTCAGTTTGATAAAAAGATTCAGCATCATACTTTCCTGGATTCCAACCTTCGCTTGCTGCCCAAGTAATCGCCAAATCAATTTCCGACCTGTTCATTTTGCGGACGATGAAGTTGTCACGGATCATAATATCTTCATACTGTCAGGCTATTAACTATTTAACTTCGCTTTCGCAAACCCAGCGATAACTCTTAATATTTTTATACTCATCTCTCGTAAAATTACATTCATTCGCATATAAAATCACTCAAATACTACTGTTCTATTCCCATATACTAATACACGGTTTTGTAAGTGCGATCGCACCGCTCTTGCTAATACAACTCTCTCCAAATCTTTGCCTTTTCTCACCAAATCATCAACCTCATCACGGTGACTGACTCGCACCACATCCTGTTCAATAATTGGGCCTGCATCTAAATCGGCAGTGGCATAATGAGCCGTTGCGCCAATAATTTTTACCCCACGTTCAAAAGCTCGGTGATAAGGATTTGCTCCGATAAATGCTGGTAAAAATGAATGATGTATATTAATAATTTGTGGAAATTGACTAATAAACTCTGCACTAACAATCTGCATATATTTCGCCAATACAACTAAATCTATTTTGTACTGGCGTAGTAATTCTAGTTGTTGGGCTTCTTGTTCTGATTTATTGTCTTTAGTAATAGGAATGTGTTTAAAGTCAATATTAAATTGCTCTGCAACTATCTTGAGATTACTATGGTTACTAATAATTAAAGGAATTTCACCAATAAATTCTTTGGCACGTTGTCGCCAAATTAAGTCAAATAGACAATGGTCTTGCCGACTTACCCAGATAGCTATGCGTGGTACTGTATCAGAAAAACGTATTTCCCATTTAGCACCTAAAGGTTGGGCGATCGCATTAAAAGCAGGGGCAATAAATTCTTGCGGTAAATTGAACCCATCTAACTGCCATTCAATGCGCGTGAGGAATAACCCAGCGGCAAAGTCTGTATGCTGATCTGCATGGATAATATTACCACCGTTAGAGTAGATGAAATTGGCAAATTTCGCCACCAATCCCCGTTGATCGGGGCAGGAAATTAGCAGTGTTGCTGTCGGATTTGTCATAGTAACTTAGAAAAACTAGTGAGATTTGAAGTCAACTTGACGTTAAAAAGACGGCTATAAACCTCCAATTCTATTCGCCTTGGCTCTAAGTTGACTGGGCGTTACCGAAACATACCACAGAAAGCGTAATTGCTCATTTACCATTGGTCGGAGTTGGTAAAGGGGTGCTGAGTCCAGGTAGTTTCTGACTATTATCTACAGGTTGCTTCCACTCTGATAATTCCCGATTCACGGCATTTGCAAAATCTGTAGATACCAATAGTACATTTATATTTCCATCGGGTTTTGTAGCTGGGTCAGTATGAGCATATAAGAAACGACCGTTAAAGTTAGATTTTCCTAAAATTAATTGATGGCTTTGTCGGTTTTTCAGGGTGATATTGATAGTTGCTTGGGGTTGATCTAAGGCAAATTGTCCAAGCTCTTTTGCTGGAGTTGATAAAGTGCGATCGCTATTACCTTTGACCAGCAAATCCATTAAATAAGAAACAATAGCGTCATTTGCTGGGCCAGATATCGGAGATTTGATTAACCACTTGGGGTTACTAGATTCAGGGCTACGTTCCAGATTTAAGGTGAGTTTTTTTGTCTTGACCGTTAAGGACTGGACATCATCTTCTGCAAAAGAGAAAATTTTCTGCTTTTGCTCCTTTGCTTCTTCTCGTACAGTTGCGCCCCGAATTTCATAGAAGTAAACAAAACCACCTAAACCCAAGGCTAACACTATCAAAATTAAAGTCGTTCGTGGCAATTTCATTTTTTGGTCATTTGTCATTTGTCATTTGTCATTGGTCATTGGTCATTTGTCATTTGTCATTTGTCATTTGTCATTGGTCATTGGTCATTTGTCATTTGTCATTGGTCATTTGTCATTTGTCATTTGTCATTGGTCATTTGTCATTTGTCATTTGTCATTGGTCATTTGTCATTTGTGAGGAGTTAATATTTATACATCAATACGGTTCAGAATGAGCAACAAAACCCTCATGTAGAGACGCGATTTATCGCGTCTTCAAAGACCAATTACCTCCTAACTCACTTTTTACCGTCGTTTCCACCAGAGAAGAACTGCGATCGCAAACCCAATTAAGGGTAAAACCAATAAAGACGACACTATTAAAAGATTGCCTTGGGTAGTAGTCAGGGTTATTCGACGGTTTTTCGGTTCTTTGGGGCGAATGGAAAGGGGTTGCTGATCCTGTTGACTCAGCCAAGTAACTGAGTTGAGGAATACATCTCCATTTAGTTGCTGTTGAAACAAGCCATCGGTAGCGAAGTTAGAATTTCCTAAAACTACTAACCTTGACTCGGTAGCTGTTTGAGATGAGGGTGTGGGTGATGGGGAGATGTGTGGAGGGGGGGGGGAGGGGGAGTGGGGGAGGGGGGGGGGGTGGGGGGAGTTTGAGCTTGGGTGGTTGGTGATGGTAGGGGTGAAGGTGTTGGTGAAGTTTGGGGAGTGGTAGCAGATTTAGCTGCTTGTTTTCTTGTTAAGGCAACACCCAAGGTAAGAGGCCCTGGAAGGTCTTTATCTGCATTAAACTCCAATTTTTCGCTTTGGAGGTCGCTTTCTGCCCAACTGCTGGGGTAGGGTTTGGTTCGTAGTAGTGGAGTAGCCTCAACACCAGGTACAGAGGTAATTTCTAGTGGTCGTGCAACTGGATAAAAAGAATTACCGTTACCGAAATCTTTGGTAATTGGATGTTGTCCGTATTCTGTAATTAAGGGCGTTGCAGGGCCAAGTCCTATCACGCTTTCACCTGAAACATCGACTGCTAAACGATTATCTAAACGAACACCCCACTCTTGTAGCAAGCTGTTAAGTTTGGGATCGGTATTAGGGTCAATCATCAACAGTAAGTTACCGCCACGATTCAGATATTCTTGTAAAGCTTTGACTTCGCCCTCAAACAGCCCTCGCTTGGGGCCAGCTACTATGACGACAGCGGCATCTTGAGGAACTTTGGAGGTTTCTGCTAGATTCAGCGGAGATGTTGTAAAGTTTTTGTCGCCTAATCCCTGAACTGCTTGTGATATTGCATCTTTACCAGCCGAAAGTTGGCGTTCGCCATGACCTTGGAGTAAGTAAACTTTGGCTGTGGTTGAACTTGTTAGTTGTTGCAGGCGACTAGTTAATCTGATTTCTGACAGACGCTCATTTTGATTGACTGTTTGCACTAATTGCCGTTTATCGCCAGATTCTAAATAAACTTCCCCGTAATCTTTGACGCCAAACTTTTCTGCTAGTCCTGGTCTTGTTTGGGGGTCAATATACTCATATTTAAATTTTGAGCTTTGTCGTTGATAATTTTCTAGCAATTCTTGGTCTTGGGGATTCTGGTTAATATCAAACACCCACACCTTAACCGGCTCTGGTAATGCACTTACTAATTCCCGTGACTGGGGCGCAAGGGTAAATAATTGAGCTTCCGTTAAGTCTGCCCGCCAGTGATAGCGAGTTCCCAAAAAGTTAATCAATCCCAATATTGCCAATACTGCTAAAGTTGCCACTAGGGCATTAGTCCCAGCTTGGGTAGAACGACGCTTCCACCAGTTAGTCTGATAGCTTTGCCATATTATCCCCAACCCACTAATCACAATTCCCGTAATTAAAAATATTAATGGAATTAGTCCCCACTGTTCAGAGACTAATCCAACTGTTAAGCCGACAGTAATTAGGAATGGGCCTAACCAAAATAAATATTTCCACAGTTTATTTTTTGCAACTATTTTCATATTATTTGTCATTTGTCATTTGTCATTGGTCGTTGGTCATTGGTCATTGCTTGTTGGTCATTGGTCATTTCTCTAAAAATGGTGACAAGTAAAAATATATGGATGAGAATTGAGTGACTAAAAATAAGTAAAGTAAGCAAGATAACTGAATAAATGGCAACAAAGCGTTTCCAATAATTACAGGTTTATCAATTATCAGAACAATTAGCTGATGACATTTGGAAAATTGTTGAAGGATGGAATTTTTTTGCAAAAGATACGATTGGTAAACAGATTGTACGTTCGGCAGATAGTATCGGTGCGAATATAGCAGAAGGTGTAGGAAGAGGTAGTTTTCAAGAAAATAGACGTTTCATAAAAATAGCAAGAGGCTCTCTCAATGAAACTCAACATTGGTTAAGACGAGCTTACACTCGTAACCTTTTAACTACCGAACAGATAAATGCAATCAAAACAATCATTAACGAACTAGCACCAAAATTAAACTCCTACCTAAACTCAATTGGCAATGTACCAGATAACAAATGACAAATGACAAATGACCAATGACCAATGACCAATGACAAATGACTATTGCCTTTGAAAGCGCAGTGCATCAATTGATTGAGCGGTGAGAAAGATGCCCAAAAAAATATAACTGCCGAATAAAATGAAGGTGCTGGTATCAAAAATGCCTTGGATTAATGTGTTGTAATGTTTCAGCAAAGATAGATAACCTAAAGCTTCGCCGATGGGGCCAGGGACAATTTTGCCGATTAAATCAATCAATAACAATAATAAAATTACTGCAAAGGTAAGAACGGCAGACAGAATTGTGCTGTCTGTTAATGAGGAAATAAACATTCCTACAGATAAAATTGCTGCTGCTAGCAAGATTAATCCAAAATGGCCCAGTAAGGGAATTGAAGGCGCCATTGGTGGATTTGAGGCACTAATAGCGATCGCTTCAAACACTAGCATGGGTAAAACCATCGTGGTAAAAAATGTTAGCACGCCTAATAATTTACCTACCGCCACCGCCCAATTGGTGATTGGTGAGGTGGCTAATAGTTCTAAAGTGCCCCGCTTCCGTTCTTCGGCATAGAGTCCCATTGAGAGTATTGGCAGGATAAACAACAATAGCCATCCCATGCGATCCAAAAATGCTCGGACAAATTCGTAAGGGACATCTATCGGCGGTACTGGTACTCCCATCTGTTGCCCTTGTGCATCTATTGCCGCAACTCCTAACAAAATGCCATCTGGCCCTAGCAAAATCATCACGAAGAATAACCCCGCGAGAAACCAAAATATACCTGCGATCGCATAAGCTAATGGCGATACAAAATAACTCTGCAACTCCCGGCGATAAATGGCAATGATATTACTCAGTACTACACCCATTTACGCTGCCTCTCCTTCTTTATCTGCTGCTAAGTCTACCTCAGTCTCGAAATTCTTTTCTTCTGTGGTCAGTTGCAAGAATACGTCTTCTAAGGTAGCGTTTACTCGCCGCAGTTCATGTAAACCAAATCCTGCACGCACTAATGTTGTGACAATATCCTTTCCTGGTTCTTTTCCCGGTTGCGATATTACCCGCAGGTAAGCGCGATTTGCCTGGGGTTGATGACCGGCTGTCGGAATTGATTCTATCAGACTCACACCCGCGACTTTTTGCAATACCTGTTTCGCTAGAGCAGCTTCTCCTTCTATTTCCAATTCATACCCTGAACCACCTGTCAACTGGGTCATTAGGTTTTCTGGTGTATTAGTTGCTACGACTTTGCCGCGATTGATGATGGCGACACGGCTACAAGTCATACTCACTTCTGGCAGAATGTGGGTGGAAAGAATAATTGTGTGAGTCCCAGCAAGGCTTTTAATTAAATTCCGCACCTCAATTATTTGTCGAGGATCGAGTCCAACGGTGGGTTCATCGAGAATGATTGCTGGTGGATCGTGGACGATCGCTTGAGCAATTCCGACTCTTTGGCGGTATCCTTTTGAGAGTTTGCGGATAATTACCTTTCGCTTATCTTCTAGGTTGCAGCGTTCGATGGCGGCTGTTACTTTGTTGGGGCGATCGCCTGCTGAAACTCCTTTAATTCGGGCGACAAAATGCAAAAATCCCTCCACCGTCATATCTGGATACAACGGTGGTGTTTCCGGTAAATAACCAATGCGTTGGCGTACAGCCAGGGAATTTTCATGGACATCATAACCAGCAATCCGGGCATTTCCATTGGTTGCCGGTAAATAACCAGCCAGAATCCGCATGGTTGTGGTTTTTCCAGCGCCATTGGGGCCTAACAAGCCTAAAATCTCCCCAGGCTCGACGCTAAAAGTGACATCAGTAATCGCTGGGGTAGAGCCGTATATTTTACTCAGATGTTCAACTTCAATCATCCGTATAGTGGCGATCGCAATTTATAGAATACCCAACAATCTTAGATCACGATATTGGGTATGGGGGACTGGCACTAAGATTAGCCGACAACGGGTAAAGTTCCTGAAAATCTAACTACCGAGCAAGCTTCTTTACAAGGGTTGGGGAAAAATTAAAGCCTTTCTCCTTGTAAGGCTTTGTTAAAGTGAAACCGTCACACTCACCGACATCCCGCCCAGAACTGAAGTTCAGGGCTGATAGCTGAAGTCTACTTAAGTGGACTGAATTGATCATTTAGTCCACTTGAGTGGACTTTAGCTATGAGACTCAGAATTCATAGAGAATTGTGATTGCGATGTCGGGTGAGGTTGTGTACACGCCGGATGGGGAGGCGGTGGAATTGCAGGAGATGATGCGGCGGTTTGGGGTGCAGAAGTAAATACTGCTCACTATGTCAACTACCTACATATATAACTACACATATAAATTCGTTATCAAGCAACTAATACATTATTAAATGGTTAAATGACAGCTATTAACCGCTTAATTGTCCTTGCATTCTCCTAAAAATCGTGAAATATTAGAACTATGAAGTGCGCTATCAACAAACTTCAAGCAGCCTCCACCAAAGCATTTGTCACGTTGGACACTTGAAGCCAGCCACTATATGTGCTGCTGCAATGATATTCTGCCCAAGTCTAATGTCTTGAGGCGAACGTTATTGTGCGCCCGTTGTCTTTTACGTTGACAAAACCTGCATCTATATCCCCATACATAAAAAATCTTTGTGATGATTATCGCATCATTTTTTATGCAAAACAAAGCTTGATCATTTGTTATTTTTGTCTCACGATAGGAGGAAGATATGTTTCTAACAAGACGATTATTCTTAGGTGCTTTGACATTATCTTTAATTAGTTTGACTAGTTATCCATACAAAGGTTTAGCCTATTCTCAACTATCTACAGAGCCTTCACAAAAATTGCCCACTGGAAGCCTAAGTCTACTAGATTCTCTTCTAAACCCTTATAGATGCCCTGCCAAATTAAGAGTTATTAACGCTGCGGTTCCTACTGCATCACCAGTTGATGTGATTGTCAACGGTCAAAAAGTTTTGGAGAATGTAGATTTTCGTCAAGCTAGTAAATATGTAAATGTAACACCAGGAAATATTAATGTACGTTTTGTGCAATCTGGTACTTCCAGTACAATTGCTTCTAGAACCTTTACAGGAGCGCCTAATAGTGCTTATACAGTAGCGATCACAGGAACACTACAAGGTCCCTCAGGTCAACCATTATTTAATCAATCACCCTTTGTGATTCCAGAGGATTTAACACAGCCTAATCCAGGTAAATTTAAAGGACGTTGGTATCGCTTTTCGGAAACTAGCGCTGTTATAGATTTCCGTATTAGCAAATCCTCTAGCCCAAATGTGGATGAAACTCGTATCACAGACCTAACACCCAAAACTGCTATTCCTTACCCAGAACTTACGGCTGGTACATATAACTTCAATCCAGTTCTACCTGACCAATTTGACCCATTGATCAATAATGCCTTCAACCCACCAATCACAGTAGAAGTTGCGAATCAACAAGTCCCGCCCGGAGTCATTTTTGATGTAATTGCTACAGGTAATGGCTTAGGCCAAGCACCTAACTCACTGCTACTCACAACTGCCTCAACACAAACAGCGCCTCCTAATGCCAATGGGTGTTATCAGATTGTGCAGTAAGCAATATCAACTTAGTGAGGCATTTTTAGCCATAGGAATCAATCTTATTAGGACTTACGCACTGTACAACTTAATCATGGTATGCATATACGAAAATGGGTCGTTTCAGCCTTTTATTAATCGTTCTTCGATGGTCATCTGTAGGGGTTTAGCAATGCTAAACCCCTACGACAGACGTGCTTTTTCAAAGAACCCATATTTGGTATTTTCTGTCAATGCGTAAGTCCTACTTATTTAATTTTTGAAAAAACTGTATAACTATTGAAGCGGAAGCGGCTGATTCAATCAGACCCGCTTTAGTAGTTATTAATGTGACTGCCAAGCAACTGACCACATCGCCGTTGCAGTTACTCTAATTACTGCTTGTTTGGGGTTGAGTGCTAACAAAATATCAGCAGATACTGGAATCACAAAATTAGCTGATATTCTTCAAATCAATCTTAGAGGTAAATCTTCCAGAGTTAGATGAACTATTTTTATATTTTACAGAATCTAAAGCAACTAGTGATCTTATAGTTGATATTTTAGAGGATTTTTGAAAGTCACAACGTTGGCGATAAGTTAGTCACTCAAACTTATGCTAATGGGGTGCGTTTAACTAAAGAAGCTATGCAAGAAATTGAAAATAAAATTTCACGTTTGACTAATTTGGGTCAAGAGAATTTACCAAACGTAGGCAAGTGGTTTGTTGATATTTGTTACGGAGCAACGTAATTGTTAGAAGTTAAATAACAGTTTTTCGTGCAATAGCCATTCTCCTCACTGCGCTCTTTTATTGTTGAGTGCAGACATTTATCTTGCATATATTTTGTTAGGAGAGAGCAGTTGCTGTCGGCAACTGCTCTCTCCCTTTCAGAATGATTATCATTTTTATTAACTGTATATTTTATTCTCTGGAAGTCCCTCACGAAAAACTTCCTAACCCCCAACTCGTCGCGGGAAGGGGGAAAATTCAAAGTCTCTCTCCTTTTAGGAGAGAGATTTAGAGAGAGGTTTTTCAAATACCGTAAAAAGTCAGATTAATAATAGCTGCCAGATTTCCGATACTCTAAAGCAGTGACACCATCGTTTTCCAAAACTTCACCATGATTGATGACGGCATAAATTAACCATCGATCGCCACATTCAAGCTGATTTTGCACTGTACATTCTAAATAGGCTAATGCCTCATTCAGAATCAAACAACCATTTAGAGCCGTTTTTGTGGCAAGATTTGCAAAGGGATTATCGCCTAAAGTGCTATGACGAGAAAAATAGCGTCGGACATTTCTTCCTTCTTTGAGGATATTTAGCACAAATTTATCACCAGGATGATGCATTAAATCTGCATTCTGCTCATTAGCGATCGCAATCATAATTCCTGGCGGGTTAAAAGTTGCCTGGGATACCCAAGAAGTTAAAACGCCTTTGTGGGCTTCTTCATCACGAGTTGTCACAACACACAGAGAACCAATGATCCGCCCCACCGCTTGTTCGGTACGATCTACATGGGTTTCTGTGACAATCTGGCGGGAAGTCCGCAGTTTTTTAGTTTTCTTCAAGTTTTGGGCAAAAAAAGCACCTGCTTCTTGACACTGTTGGAGAATCTCAGGAGTCGGACTGAAACGCACCCGAATCGTTTCAAACCCTAGTTGATAATTTGCATCTTTGAGCTTGCTTTCTAGTAAATCAATTGCCTCGCCACTCCAACCGTAAGAACCAAACACCCCTGCTAACTTAGTTTTAGCCGCCACAGAGAGAACTATTCCTAAAGCAGTTTGAATTTGAGTTGGTGCATGGCCGCCTAAAGTAGGTGAGCCGATAATCAAGCCATCGCAGGTTTCGACAATGCGGTTAATCTCCGCAGAATCGGCTAGTTCACAGTTGATTGATTCTACATTAACTCCATTTTGGACTAAACCTTGAGCGATCGCATTCGCCAAAATTGCTGTATTTCCATAAGCAGAAGCATAAAGCAAAGCGACACTTAATTCTTGAGATTTTTGTCCTTGACACCATTGGCGGTAATCATAGGTAAAACGACTCAGGCTGTAACGAACAACCGGGCCGTGTGCTGGAGCATAACATCTGGCTCCCAAAAGCGATATTTTATCTAAGGCTACTTCGACTTGTTTCGCTTGGGGCGCATGGAGACATTCAAAATAGTAACGACGTTCCGCATCTAATCCCTTCCAATCTTCATCAAACAAAGTATCTTCGCAAATATGAGCGCCAAAAAGTTTATCAGTGTAGAGAATTTTTGTAGCGGCATCGTAGGTACAAAGTCCATCCGCCCAGCGGGGAGTCGGTACAGAGATAAATGATAGAAGATGTCCTTGTCCTAAATTTAGAGTATCCTGCGATCGCATCGCTTGAATAGGTGATTCAAATTCGGGAAAAGCGGTTTTGAGAGCATTGGCGGCGGGGCGAGAACAAATGAGAGTAGCTTGAGGAACCAGAGAGAGCAATACTCGCAAGGTTGCTCTGCGGTTCGGGTTGACATGACTGAGAACAATGTAATCGAGGGAGATGAAATCTAGATGTTGTGCAAGTTGCTCAAGGTAAATTTCGGTAAAAGATTCGCCGGGAGGGTCAATTAAAGCCTTTTTATCAGCTTGAATCAGATAAGAATTTGCTGTAGTCCCTCGTTGGCGGGAATATTCCACCTCAAATTTTAATCTGTCCCAAGTCCGCGATCGCAGAATCAGAGTATTTTTACCAATTTCAGCAACTTGTACATCTCTAGGATGACTGGTAGTTAAAGTATTTGCAGACATAATAACCTCTGTTAATAATGGGGGATTGGGAATTGGGCATTGGGAATTGGGAATGGGGAATTGGGCATTGGTTATTATCCTTGTCTCCCTCATCTCCCAATACGGTTCGGTTAAAGGGGAAAGGGAAAAGGGGAAAGGTTTTGAATACATCCTTTACCCTTTACCCCTTACCCTTTCCCCAGACCACAAGGAAAATGAAAAATGCTTATCCGAACCGTATTGCCTCATCTCCCTAACTACTCTCCACTCCCCACTCCCCACTCCCTATTTTTAATGACCATTGGTTTGTGTTAATTCAGACTTAACTCGGCTTCTATAGCGTTTAGATACTTGTTGTTCGGGATCGATACCTTCAAAAGTAGGGGGTAGCCAAACTCGGAGTAACAGTAGTATTCCCAGCACTAATAAAAAGGCACAAGTTGCTAAAACTTGACTCCAACTTGTTTCTAAAACACCTTTAACAATGACTTCTCGCAAAGCGGAAACGATGGAAACTTCAACAGCTACCCCAATAGATACTCGATGTTCCTGTAGGTAAATAATCAGTAGTCGGAATAACTCAACTAAGATAAGTAAAAAGAGAATATCGGCAGTAACAGCATGAAAATCTAGAGGTGGAAGCAAGGAGAGAAACATATCTCTCACCTGAAGCACCATGAAGCTAAATAAACCGATACACAAACAAATCACAATCACATCTTGGATAAATTCCAAGGTTCGCACAACGCGCCCCCGATTGATTTCATACATACTAATCGGGGTGTTCTCAACAGATTTATACATAGTTTTTTGGGAGTTGTAGAGACGCGATTCATCGCGTCTGTTGGGGAACAGGGGAGCCTAATGATAAATGACAAATGACCAACGACCAATGACAAATGACAAATGACAAATTAGTAATGATTGCCAATTTTCCGGTGATGGACGGCGGTAAGTGCATCTAGCTTGGCAACTCTTCCAGTTTGAACAGTGCTATAAATTACCCAATGATCGCCACAATCCATGCGACTAGTAATTTCACATTCCATGTAAGCCAAAGCTTCAGCTAAAACAGGCGATTCATTTTTAGCTGGATATGTTTTCACTCCAGCAAATCTATCTGCACCAGGAGCAAAACGCTTGAGAAAGTGTTTCATTAATCCTTGATATTTGCCTTCTTCTAAAACATTTAAAACAAAGCGATCGCCAACGTGCATCAAGGATTCAATTGCCCGATCTTTGGATACTGCGATCGCCACTCCCAAAGGCTCAAGACTTGCTTGTGTCACCCAAGAAGCCAGCATTGCACTCTGAATTTCTCCTTTTTTGGCGGTGATGATGTATAATCCTGTGCTAATCCGCCCTAAAGCTTTCTCTAACTCGGTATTGATAGATTTTATCTGTTTTATGGTGCGATCGCGGTTCAACCATTGACCCATATCTGTCCCCGCTTCATCACAAAGCTGTTCCGTTGCTTGGGTAGGAATTTCCTTAACTAAAATAGGTGGAAAAGCTTCAGTTAATCCCAGTTCTTGAAACTTATTACGTAAAGGATAAACAGGTTCATCTTCTCCACCTCCTGACTCTAATAAACCAATTGCCTGCTTCTTGTGAACAGCAGCTAAAATCGTACTTAAAGCCGCTTGAGCTATCACCAGAGATTGGGGTGGCATTGCAATTACTAAACCAGAAGATTGTGCAACTAATTCTCGAACTTCTTGAGGCTCGGAACTATTAAGAGGAACTAATTCTACTGCCACACCTGTTTTCACACATCCATGAGCTATGGTACGGGCTAAATGCTCACTATACCCGTAATCTTCAACATAAAATAGAGCCACTAATGTCTCTGTTTTTGCTTGTTCTAAACTCCAATTTTGATAGCGCCCCAGCCATTCAGAGATATAGTGTTGTAATAAAGGGCCATGTCCCGTGGCAACTGTTTCTATTTTTAAGTTTTCAATCCGCTTTAAAGCTGTCAAGACAGACCGAGCATTAGGCCCCATCAGGCAATCATAATAATATTGAAAGTCTTCCTCAAGTAAGGTGATATTTTCATCATAAGTGTGGTCATCACAGTAATGCATCCCAAACACATCACAGGTGTAGAGAGTGCTAGTTTTGTGGTCATAAGTCAAGATTGTGTCAGGCCAGTGTAAGTTAGGTGCAGATATAAATTCTAATTCGTGTCCATTGCCTAAATCTAATCGCTCTCCACTTTTCACCTGCATTGATTTAAACGGCTGATGAACCATATTTTCTAGAAATTGAATAGCTACCTTTGCACCAACAACAGTAATTGAGGGAGCTAATTGTAAAATATCTTTCACTAACCCACTATGGTCTGGTTCCGTGTGGCTAATAATCAAATAGTCTATCTTAGCCGGATCAATTAATCCCGCCACTACCTCAAGATATAATTCCTCAAACTTCCGGTGAGATGTGTCAACTAAGGCAACTTTTTCTCCCTGAATTAAGAAAGAATTATAGGTTGTACCATTCTGTAAACCAAACTCGACATCAAAACGTTCTCTATCCCAGTCGAGACAACGAATAGCAGTTGTTTGAGGAGCAATTTCAACAGTTTGAATCGTCAAACGTCCTGGGTTGGGAGTAGCTTGAGTAAGCTCTATGAGTGCAACCATTTGTTTTCTCCAAAAATATTTTTGTCTGAAGAGAGCGTTATGTTTCTTATGTTTACTTGAAATACTCAATTAGTAAAATGCCAATTTCTAAAGCTAATCATCAGAAAGTTTTATTCGTCATTTACCATTGAATTGCTCAATGTTTATCATTACTTTTATCTTCAATAATGAATGTGAGAAGATATAAATACTAAGTTAAAATGTTTATGGATGTCGTTAATATTTTTTCCTCCTCCCATACAACAAATCAACAGCGAAATTGCTCTCCAGGCTGGTGTTACTCTGTATATGCTGCGCTTGGATCTCATGCACCCGTGGGTTAACGGCAATAAGTGGTTCAAGCTGAAATACAATCTTTTAGAAGCCAGAGAGAAAAATTTCACAACGCTGTTAACCTTTGGCGGTGCTTATTCTAATCACATCTATGCAACTGCGGCGGCTGGTAATCTTTTTGGTTTTCGCACCATCGGCGTAATTCGTGGGGAGGAGAGGCTACCATTAAACCCAACGCTGAGTTTTGCTGTACAGCAGGGTATGCAGCTTGTGTACCTGAACCGCGAGATGTATCGACAGCGCAACACACCAGCATTACAGGAATATCTGCAACAACGTTTCGGCGAGGTGTTTATGATTCCCGAAGGCGGGAGTAATTTAAATGGTGTGCGCGGCTGCACAGAGATAATTATTGGTGATGCGATTGCATTTAATCATATATGCGTTGCTTGCGGTACGGCTACCACACTGGCGGGGATTGCGCTTTCGTTGGATCAAACACAAAGAGCGATCGCATTTCCCGTATTGAAAAATGGGGCATTTCTTGCCCAAGAAATCGAAACTTTATTGACAAATTACCTCACCTCTGATTTACCTGCACCATATACTTCTCCCGCTTCCTGGGAATTGGTATGTGATTACCATTTTGGCGGCTATGCAAAAGTGAACGATGAGTTACTACTATTCAGCCGGCAGTTTACACAGGAACATGGCGTACCTCTCGATTACGTATATACTGCCAAAATGTTTTACGGAGTGATGGATTTACTAAAGCAGGGATTTTTTTGTAAAGGCGATCGCTTGTTGCTAGTACATACAGGCGGCTTACAAGGCAATGCCGGTATGGAGGAGCGTTTTCAGAAGTTTACTAAAATCTCATGGACGTAGCAATGCTACATCTCTGCTAGGGTTCTTACCGTTTATTTTGTAAACTTTGAATGGTAGCGATCGCATGTTTCGCCACAATATCAATCTCCTCTTGGGTATTGAAGCGTCCAATGCCAAACCTCACTGAGGCATAAGCTAGCTTTTCTGAATGTCCCAATGCTGTGAGAACATGGGAAGGTGCAGTATTTGCCGACGAGCAAGCAGAACCAGAAGATATGGCCATTACTGGCTGCAATCCTAACAAAAGTGCCGCACCATCCACTCCCTCAACACTGATACTCAAGTTTCCCGCCAATCGCTGTTGCGGATGTCCGTTGAGATGAATTCCTTCAACTTGCGAAAGCTGTTCCCACAATCTTTGTCTTAACTGGGTGAGGCGTTGGGTTTCTGTTGCTTGTTCAGCCAAAGCGATTTCTACAGCTTTGCCAAAGCCGACAATTTGCGGTGTATACAATGTACCAGAACGCATTCCCCGCTCGTGTCCACCGCCGTGTTGCTGGGGAGCTAGTTTTACTCTGGGATCGCGTCTGCGGACGTACAGCGCTCCAATACCTTTGGGGCCATATACTTTATGTGCTGTTAGCGACATCAAGTCAATTTTCATCGCTTGCACATCTAAGGGAATTTTACCAATAGCTTGGGCTGCATCGGTATGGAAAATGATATCGTGTTCATGGCACATTTCTCCAATTTCTGCCAAAGGCTGTAATACGCCAATTTCGTTATTTGCAGCCATCACCGATACTAAAATTGTCTCAGGACGGAAAGCTTTTTTTAACTCAGTTAAATCAATCAGTCCATCTTTTTGGACAGGGAGAATAGTAATTTCAAAACCGAGACTTTTTAAATAATTACAAGGATCAATAACTGCATTATGTTCAGTGGCAACAGTAATAATATGCTGACCTTTTTTAAAATAAGCTTCGGCAACACCTTTAATAGCTAAATTATTTGCTTCTGTTGCACCACTCGTAAACACAATTTCTTCTGGTTTAGCATTAATTGCTGCTGCTAAAATTTCTCGTGTTTGCTTCACAGCGGCTTCTGCTTCCCAACCATAAACATGACTAATACTTGCTGGGTTGCCAAATTTTTCTGTGAAGTAGGGAAGCATTGCTGCCAGTACCCGTTCATCTACGGGTGTAGTAGCGTGACAATCAAGGTAGATAGGACGAATCGACATAATTATTAACTCAAACTTTGACTCAAATTTTTTAATACGCTTAGAACTTGATACAGTTCATTTTTTCTCCTCAACAGACTAAATTCATCAGACAATGCATACTTTGGTATATTTTGTTTAGTCAGTTTTATAAAAATGAAATGACTACCATTTGTTACTAATCCAAAAGTAGGTTTGTCTTGACTAGGATTAGCCAGCATATAAACAAGTGCTTGAGGTATAGCTTCTAAAAGAGAAAAGCTAGCCCTTTTAGATTCAATTACTAACAACCAGAATTGTTCTTGAATAACTAAAACATCAATTCTACCTCTAATGATTTCTCCTTCATCTTCCGCAGAAATTTCTATTGATTCCTCGCCTCTCATATAAAAAGGCTCATCATAAAATCCAGCTAAATTGAGTAAAGGAGATAAAACTACTAATTTCACCGTTTCTTCTGACAAAGGAGGACGCTTGACTAAACGGAGAAAATGAAATTTTATTTTGTCTAAATCTTGCTTTTCTAAATCTGTAATTTCCGGTAAATTTTCAAACCATTCTGTAAAAAATGCCTCATTTTCGGCTAGCTGTAGGCTAAATCTTTCCTCCAAATAGGCAAGCCCGACATTTTGTGCTTGGATAAATTGAACCATAATTTATTTACAAGATGCAATATAACTATTACGAAACTGTTCTAGTATTAATCTAGATAAAAATAGCAAAGAAAATTAACTTAAAAGTTGACCTATCTTTTTTAATATATTCAAAACTTTATATAATTCATTTTCACATCTATATAAAGTGAATCTATCAGATAAAGCATACATTAGTTTATCTTGTTTTATCAACTTGATAAATTGGAAATCTTCTCCATTCATTACCAAGGAATATGTAGGACGATCAGGCTGAGGATTTGCCAGCATATAAGTTAGTGCTTGAGGAATCGCCTTTGCCAAGGAAAAACTAGACCTTTTAGATTCAATTATCAGTAACCATAGCTGATCTTGGAGAACTAAGACATCAATTTTACCTTTAATAATTTCTTTAGTATCTTCGGTAGTTACTTCATCATCAATGATAAAATCTTCACTAATTTCTACACTTTCTTTAGTAGCAATATAAAAAGGAGGACGATAAAAACCAGCTAAATCTAACAACGGAGATAATACTACCAATTTTACTGCTTCTTCTAAAAGAGGAGCATTTTCAAGGACGTTAAGATAGTTATTTTTAACTCTGTCTAAATATTGCTTTTCTAATTCGGAAACTTCAGGGATATAGTCAAACCACTCTGTAAAAAATTTATCATCTTCAGATTTATAGAGAGCAAATTTTTTCTTTAAGTAGGCAAGAGTGACATTTTGCGCTTGGATGACTTGAATCATATTTATTTCAACTTGCAAAAAGTCTAATTCCTGACTTTAATTATCACGCAGTTTCTAGCATCCAGCCGCGTTACGTAGCTGCTAATTCCCGTAATTTAGTTAAAACTGCCTGAGCATGACCTTTGGTTTTCACATTAGGCCAAGTATATACAATGATTTTATCAGGTGAAATTAGAAAGGTTGACCGAGCAACACCCATATATTCTTTGCCCATAAACTTCTTTAAGCGCCAAGCGCCGTAGGCTTCGATTAAAATATGTTCTGGGTCACTTAAAAGGGTGATTGACAAGTTATGTTTGCTGATAAATTTACAATGGGACTTAGCCAAATCTGGACTTACGCCTAAGATTTTCGCTCCCAGTGCGCTGAAGTCTTGATACAACTCGGTGAAATCTTTCGCTTCGGTGGTACAGCCCGGTGTGTCATCTTTAGGGTAGAAGTAGAGGACAACCCACTGACTGCCGAGGTCGTCGAGAGTGACCGAATTGCCATTTTGGTCAGGGGTGGAGAAATCTGGCGCTGGTTGTCCGACTTGGGGAATGTTGCTCATGATGAGGGTGTGAGAGATTGTGTAGACGTAGCCCATCGTAGATATCGCTTTACAATTGTACATAGATTGAGCTATGCCTACGCACCCATTCCTATTTGCTGACAATGACTAAAGATATGCAACGCGAATTTACCAACCGCGATGAGTTGGTAGCCTACTTGCGCGAACAATTCCCAGGTGCAGCACAACGCGATCGCCACATCAGCGAAACTCTGGGGGGACGCAAAGCGGCACAAACAGCGCTGCAAAAAATCGATCCCCTTCGCTATGCCCAAACACGTAATTTCTTCACAGGCGCAGTCACGCGACTTTCGCCTTACATCCGCTATGGCGTTTTGAGTTTGCGAGAAATTCGAGATTATATCCTCAACCAAGTACAGCACCAAGATGATGCTACAAAACTAATTAACGAATTAGGCTGGCGCGACTATTGGCAACGGTTGTATATGAAGTTGGGGGATGAAATCTGGAAAGACCAGGAAGAGTACAAAACTGGTTACACTGTGGCTGAATATGCACCCGAATTGCCGCAAGATGTGAGAGAAGGAACTACAGGCAGAGTTTGCATTGACAATTTCAGTCGTGATTTGAGAGAAACTGGTTATTTACATAACCACGCACGAATGTGGTTAGCGGCTTATATTATTCATTGGCGGCGTATTCGTTGGCAAGCAGGAGCCAAGTGGTTTCTTGAGCATCTTTTAGATGGAGATCCTGCTAGTAATAATATGTCATGGCAGTGGGTTGCCAGCACTTTTAGTCATAAACCATATTTTTTCAACCGTGAAAATTTAGAACGCTACACCAAAGGCGTTTATTGCCAGAAATGTCCCCTTTACGGTCATTGTGATTTTGAAGGCAGTTATGAAGAATTAGAACAGCGACTTTTTCCTAAAGGTGAATTTAGTAAACAACCTAATAGCCAAAGTTGGCAGCGTGGAAAGAAAGGTAAAAAATGAATAAACCAATTGTTTGGGTACATGGAGATTGTCTCAGTCCATATAATCCCACATTGCAAAAATACCCCAATGCCCCGGCTATCTGGGTTTGGGATGAGGCTTTGATAGAGGAATGGCAATTGAGTCTTAAACGTCTGACTTTTATCTACGAATGTTTACTAGAGTTACCTGTTGTTATTCGCCGTGGCAATGTGGCACTGGAAATTTTGGCTTTTGCTCAAGAACATGATGCCAATTTAGTTGTCACAGCCGATAGTCCCAGTCCCCGGTTTGATGATATCTGTAATCAAATGGAGCGTTCTATAGCAATGGAAGTGCTAGAGGTAGAACCATTTTTTGACTATGACGGCTATATTGACTTGAAACGTTTCTCGCGCTATTGGAAAGTGGCTCAAAATTATGTTTATCAAAAGCCCTTACCCTAAATTCCTCTTATAAATTGGGCTACGGTGTACACACAAGTATAATTACCCCCCTTAATCCCCCCGATGCATTGGGGGGAAACAAGAAAATCTAGTTCCCTCCCCTTTCTAAGGGGAGGGTTAGGGTGGGGTAATTTGAGAACTTGTAGTGATTCGATAACTTGTGTGTACACCGTAGCCCAAATTGAGAGAAGGGAGTTGAGGGCAATTAATTTTACTTAAAAGATTTTGATTGATTTTTTAAGTAAGATTAACTCATAAGTTAATTACAACAATTGCTGCAATCATTTAAACGTTTCTTATACATGGAGGAGCAATTGTTGCAAAGTATTAAACATTTGCAGCAACTTCTTATACATTTCTTGGAAATACTTAAACCTTTCTTATACATGAAGGAGCAATTGTTGCAAAGTATTAAGCATTTGCAGTAATTGCTTATACATTTCTTGGAAATACTTAAACCTTTCTTATACATGAAGGAGCAATTGTTGCAAACACTTCAATTTTGGCAACTAGCCTTGAAGGTTAACTGAGTTATGAGTGCTGAGTTGCAAGTGAGATTTCTCACTCAGCACTCTTCAATCTATTGAGGTTTGTAAATAATTTGTATTTCTGGAAGGAATATTCCTTTAGACTGAGTTTCAACTGGAAAATGTGGGGATAAACACAAATGCATTCGTTAAATATATTTTGTCACGAATCTGTAGTTGCTGTTTCCTTTGTAGCTTGCATTATTGGACTGGTGTTACTGTGGGATAGTAAGCAAAAAACAAATGAGATGGAAGAAACAGAGCGGATTCTGTTTAGAATGAGCTTTAGTTACTGGTTGGTTTACTGTGTAGCTTTTGGCATAGAGAAAATGGTTTTACCCGATTGGGAATCTGTGCTGATGACTTTGAAAATAACTACGGCTCTGTCATATTTCTTAACTTTTTCTTGCATCGTTAGTCTGCCGCTACACAAATTTGCAGTACATCGGGTTGAGGAATAGTTATTGGGGATTGGGCATGGGGCATTGGGCATGGGGCATTGGGTAAAAAGTGAGATTCTCAATTCAGCACTCCTATCGGGCATGATTAACATCTCATGGCGATCGCTAATGACGTTTCTAGTTGATCTTGGGATAAGGTCGTTAGGATAAACACCTCTTGTACTGTTTTCCCCTGCCGTGCAATGACTTTATAGCCCCCCCGAATCGGAACTGAGACACGCAGTTGCATTTTTGGACAATGACCTTTTGACCGCCCAATCACTCCCGGTGTAACTGTTTGGATACCATCGTGCTGACAAAGACGTTCTAAAATAGGGATAAGACCAGAAAGGTGTGTCGAGTGATTCCAAACCAGTCTGGCAGCTTTTGCTTTTTGCGAAGCCGTTCCGAGAGGATCTACGGGGGGTTTGCCCATGATAATTAAGCTGCTTCTAGAGGTGCCATTGTCAAACCTGCTCGGCGCAGCTGCTGGTGATAGAGTTCCGCAGGTTCTTGGGGCCCAACCCAGACGATTGCTTGACCTTCATAGTGTACCTGATTAGTCAGATCCCACGCGCGATCGCCAGTCATCCCCGGAATATATTTCATCAAACATTCAGACACGTGTTGGAATGTATTAAAATCATCGTTTAATACAATCACTTTGTAATTCGGATAAGTCTTACGGGTAACTTGATTAGACCGTTCAGGAGCTACAGTTGGTGCTGTGGCCATCCCGTAAACATCTGCTGAAAGTGTCATAACCATACAACAATTGGTCAAGAGTATTTTACAAAACTACACTATAAGTAATTAGTTTAGTTTATTGTCTGGGAAGTGGGGAATGGAGAGTGGGGAATGGGGAATGGGGAATGGGGAATGGGGAATGGGGAATGGGGAATGGGGAATGGGGAAAAGAATTAATAACCAATGCCCAATGCCCAATGCCCAATGCCCAATGCCCCATGCCCCATGCCCAATGCCCTATTTCCAATTATCCCAGTTTTGGTTAAAAATAGATGTATCTGGGAAAGCGGTAGGGTTGCCATTTTTTTGTAAAAGCTGTTTGAGTGCTTCTAGCTGTGGCTCTTGTTTGGGTAAGTCATCGACTAATTGGTAAGGTGCGATCGCATTTTTGATGGCAAAACTAGCGACAGTCCCCGCGGCTGCGCCAGCCGACCATTCAAAGGAATGTACCCGATAGGCAGCAGCGGCAATATGACTAGTACCAATACTTTTGCCTCCTACTAGCAAATTGTCGATTTTCTGGGGAATCATCGCCCTGAGAGCAATTTGGAAGGGATAAGCTTGACCTGCACCGCGTCTTTCGCCTGGACGTTCTATATTACCAGGGGCTTCTGGGGGACTATTCAGCATACAAGGATGGAAATCTATTGCGTAGTGACCAATACCCACAGAATCGGGGAAGATGGTAGAACGAGTCCGTCGCATTGCTTTGTCTGGTGTAACTTGACCGTCAATTACTGATACTGCTTCCAAACCTGCAACTGCTGCTCGTAGCCGACGATACATATCTGCTGGCAGAGTCTTTGAATAATACTCATCATTGTAATCTCGGCGGGAAATATCAATTTCCCAGATAGCAAAGCCTTCTGGTTGTCCCCAACTAGGGCGGCCAATAATGCGGCGTCCTTCTCGCATATAGGGATATTTCGATAAGCCATGTGCTGTCCCCATTGGCGAATTTAAACCCGAAACAAAGCGATTATTAGTTCGCTGCTGCTTTACACCCTCCCCTAGTTGAGAATCTGTAGTCCCGGCTACCAACCAGTAATAGAAAGATAGGGCATTTTCCTCACCTCTGCGGAGAGTTTCTGTCCGCAGTCCTCCCATCCACCCCCCTGGCTGTAATTGCCCAGTACCTTGTAACTGTTGGCGAGTGTAAATTAGGTTATCCTGGGCTGTTCCGGGGCGGTAGTCGTTACCCCAAGTCCAGTTTTGCATGGAAATATCCCCTGGTGTCGCCGCAGTAAAACTTACACCGCCGAATTTTGCTGGTTGGCCTTTGTTTGGACTCCAAATGCGACGATAGGTAAAAACTAAATCAAAGTTAGCTAGTCGTGCTAATTCATAGCTGAAATATGGCGCATATTGTAAATAAAATGGGGGCATTGTCTGCGGTTGCGCTTCCTTGGTTGCCTCCATTGCAAAGGTGTAGGTAAACCCTTGAGTGCAATAGGGGTCATTATTGGCGCTGGATGCAGAAGGTTCTAGGTAGGAACGGGCATCAATGCCTAATCGATAAGGAACATCAGCAAGGGCGATAATTTCCCCGGTTTCGCTAGCGTCTACAACGTACCATTTCGGAGCATTCTCTTTTGCGGCTTTGGGGATGAAACGGACAATAGTTTTAGTAAACCGAGATGAGTTTTCGTAGCGATAGGCATCTTCAATACTTTGAGATAACGTCAAAGTATTGAGGGGTGGTGCGCCTTTTGGTGGTTGATGTTGGATTGCGATCGCACCATTAATTATTTTGCCATCAGCAGCGATTTCTAAATCTTTAATTACCGTATTGGGAAACCATTGCAACTTGCCTTTGCCTTTTTTTTCGGCATCTTTGAGCATCTGGGTCAAAATGGTGTGAGCATCACGGGGAAGAAAGCACGAGTCACTTACCCAACAGTCACCTGGATTAAGTTCTCCGTATTTACGCTGAATGCGGTTTCGCAATTCCAGATAACCGCGAGAATAAAATTGTTGGGAACGTTGAGTTGGTCGTTCATCTAATGCAGATGTCCCTTGAGCAGAAATTTGTCCCCCCAGCCAGTCAGTAATTTCTGTAAGGCAAACTGTTCGTCCTGCTAGCAACCCCTCGTAAGCTGTGGCTACACCAGACAGTCCACCACCCACAACTAAAATCTCGCAATTTACACTTTTATCTGGGGTTCTGGGTGGTGTGGCGATCGCAGAATCAAATGCAACTAAACTAGATATTAAATTGAGACTGATCAGCGATGTCAAGCTAAAAGCTACTTCGTGTCTACGTATCATATTAAAAAAAATCACTCCAAATCCTGTGTCACCTTGTAGAAGGTAGCATTCAGCAAATGTTCATTACAAGCTAAATTGGGCATTGGGCATTGGGAATTATGAAGAAGGGTAAAGGGGAAGGGGGAAGGGGGAAGGGGTTTGTTTCTTTACCCTTTACCCTTTAACCTTTACCCTTTAACCTTTAACCTTTAACCTTTACCCTTTACCCTTTAACCTTTACCCTTTAACCTTTAACCTCATCTCCCTCACATCTACATCAGTTCCATCTCTTTTAACCCCTGGCGTAGTCTCTTCGCTTCTTCGGGATTATACCTTTCATGAAGGGCGATCGCTTTTCTAAAAGCTGTTAAACTATCTTGATGATTACCAACTTTGAGCAACACTACCCCTAAATTTTGATAAGCTTCGGCATAGTTGGGATTTAACCCGATGGCATTTTTATAATATGCGATCGCGTCTATAAATAAACCCAAAGCCTTAAATGTCATCGCCAAATTATAATGTCCAACAACAAAAGTAGGGTCAATTTTCAAAGTTGTGGCGTAAGCGGTTTTTGCACCGTTGAAATCCCCTGCTGCTTTGAGTAAGTTGCCCAAGTTGTTGTATGCTCCCAATTTGAGTATGGGATAAATTGGCAATTTGATGGCAGCTTGATAGTGAGAAATCGCTTGTGGGAATTTTTTCAACCGATTGTAGGCAATACCTAAATGATAGTGGAGTTCATATAAAATATCGTAGTTGTCTTCAACAACGGTGATTCCTCGTCTCAGTAACTCCATACCTTGGGTAATTTTCCCAGTTTGTACATACAATGCCCCTAATTTACTGCAAACATAGGGATCATCAGGATGAGTTGCGAGAAATCCTTCCATCGCCGTAGCGGCTTTAGCATATTTGTTATTTTGAGCGATCGCACTTTTTTGATATCCTACGTGTGAAAGTGCCACCCCTGGTAAATAGCCCACTTGCCAATGGGGTTCTTTAGTTAAAATTGCTGCCACACTATCATCCACTAAGGCATGATAAGGACGGTCAAAACGAATATCTGGATGATTGCGGAATAGCCTGGAAACCAAAGAATAGGGAGATTGTTCTGCACCAACTTCATGGCGAACGAGGTTGATTAGCAGGTATTCATCTCTTGCGATCGCCTCTTGTAACTGCGGTACAATTGCTGGATTCAGAGTTTCATCAGCATCTAATACCAGAATCCAATCACCAGTGACATATTTTAGAGCTGCATTGCGAGCAGCACTAAAGTCATTACACCATTTAAAATGATAGACTTTTGCACCGAGTTGTTGGGCAATATTGGGAGTGCGATCGATTGAGCCTGTATCCAAAACTACCATTTCATCTACTACTTTTCTGACACTGCTCAGACATTTAGGCAGTGTTGATGCTTCATTTTTCACAATCATGCACAGACTGAGTTTCATATTGCCAATAAATTCTGGGTTCGGATTTTTTGCTTGCTGTAGTGACCAACTTTTATTTTGTGCCGAGATGGCAAGAGGCTGCGCTATGCACTAAATCGTCTCACACCTCTTGCCAAAATGGGGAAAAGACCTTGCGTGCTGGCTCCCCTACATCAAGCTGTAAAGTGTAATTTTAATCTGTGTCACCAAAACAGGGAGTGGGGAGTAGGAATAAAGTTGCCCTTGGGAGGAACATCCCTACAGTCATTGGCCACGGCGAAAGCTGGGTTGCGATCGAGTAGGCAATAAAGTTGCCCTTGGGAGAAACATCCCTACTCCCTCTTCCCTCTTCCCTACTCCCTACTCCCTCATTAAACTATTGACAGATAATCTACACACCTTATTTATGATATTGAAATAAATTAATTTTTCGTAGTTAATTTTTTGTTACAAAAACCAGAGCTACGACTTACCCTACTAGTATTTCAAATAAATAGTCATATATATTAGAACTTACGCACTGTACAACTTAATCATCGTATGAATATACGAGAATGGGTCGTTTCAGCCTTTTATTAATCGTTCTTCGATGGTCAGATGTAGGGGTTAAAGCACATTGCTCATGCGTGTCAACTTAAGCCAAAAAT
>NZ_JAWJTF010000043.1:0-67168 GCF_048836525.1 Nostoc sp. CALU 546 | reverse complement strand
ACGAATTACGAATTCCGCCTTGCGGTATGAAAGCGCCTATAAAAGAAATTCGTAGACAGGGAGAGACACTAACGATTATCATCATCACAGCTCGTAAAGATGATCAAAAAGGAGCGATCGCATTTAAAAATGGAGCAAATGACTATATAGGACTCATATTTGATTTCTGAAAAAACTCAGTACAACTAAGAAGCCTTCTTTCCTGTAGCAAGATTGCCTATTCCCTATTCCCTATTCCCTATTCCCTATTCCCTATTCCCTATTCCCTATTCCCTGCCTACGCAAATCAGTTCAGAAATCAAAGCGGATTCCTATATTACCAAGCCATTTCGCTTCAGTGACTTGCTGGAACGAATTCAAATCCATCTAAGTCGTGGTTGAGTATGAAACAGCACAGTAAGTTCGATAAACTGACTTCTAAGCAATCGAATAACCGCTTGCAGCTATCAAATAATCTCACTGCACATACAAGTATTTCTAGACATTGGTTTAGTTATTTAAAGGTTGGTCAAAAGATCGGTATTGGATATGCGCTGCTTGTGAGCATTGCCGTGCTGGGAACTACTATGGGTTTTGTAATTGCAGATCATTATAAGCAGAAGGCGCACAAACGGGAAGAAGCTGCATTTGAAGAGTTATATCAAGCTTCTCAACTAAAAACGAGTGTGTTTTATGTCCGCACTACTCAACACCAGCTGATTCTCTACATGGATAGACCTAAGTTATGGGGAAAAAATTACACTCAATTACTTGAGCATGTTGCCGAAGCCCGACAAGTTTGGTTTGAATTAACTGCAAATTATACCATTAACAAGCCCATCATGTATGGTTCTGTAAATGGGCAGAAAACAGTTTACCCGTTGTTGCAGAATTATCAAGGTTTTAGTGCTTATTTACAGCGCACAGAAGCTTTTTTTAAAGAGAATAATCCCAATAATTTATCACCGAGCGAGATTAAGACAGCACAAAGTCAATTGTTTAATTTTATGCATGGCTCGTCGGTTTTTTTGATGGATGACTTTCTCAATGACATCAGCAAGCTTGTGAAAGTTACAGCCGAGGAGTATCAGCAAGCAAAACTGGAACTACAAACGGCGGAAAAATTACGCTTATACATTATCATTGGTAGCCTGTCACTATCAATTGCGATCGCCACATTATTAGCAATTTACACCAGTCGCGCCATTGCCCGTCCCATTCAAGCTGTCACCCATATTGCCCAACAGGTTACAGAAGAATCTAATTTCGATTTACAAGCACCCGTCACAACTAATGATGAAGTTGGCATCTTAGCGACTTCTCTCAATCGTCTTATCCAGGAAGTTCAGCAACTCATCAAAGCCCAAAAGGATGCTAATGAACAGTTAGAAGTATACAGTCAGGTGCTAGAAAAGAAGGTACGCGAACGGACGCGGGAGTTAGATGAGAAAAATCGCTGTTTAGAATTGGCGTTAGAAGAATTACGTTCCACCCAAGCAAATCTCGTAGAAAATGAGTGCGGGGAAAGTTCGGTTGAGCAATAGACGCGATAAATCGCCGTCTCTACAAGGACTGATTTTTGTAGAGACGGCGATTTATCGCGTCTTTGTGATCGTAAAGTAAGTTCCGCCATTTTTGTTCCAACTCTAGAACAAAAGTTTCCATCCCCTTTCGGGGCGATGTGATCGTAAAGCATCGCTAATAATAACACCTTAAACGGTGGCGATAGGTTTCCATCCCCTTTCGGGGCGATGTGATCGTAAAGGCTTTTTTTTGTAGTTAAAAAAATCGAGGATAAGAAAGGTTTCCATCCCCTTTCGGGGCGATGTGATCGTAAAGCAAAGAGGCAATGCATCTCAATTAGGATGCAAACTTTCGTTTCCATCCCCTTTCGGGGCGATGTGATCGTAAAGCGTTGAATATGGCTTAAAGGCAGATTACGAAACTTTTCCGGTTTCCATCCCCTTTCGGGGCGATGTGATCGTAAAGTTATTTTTGCATGCAAACAAATTTAACCTACCTTTTTGTTTCCATCCCCTTTCGGGGCGATGTGATCGTAAAGTCTCCCCCCCCATGACCACAAGTCGTGATGGGGATTTCGTTTCCATCCCCTTTCGGGGCGATGTGATCGTAAAGTCATCCCAGCAAAACAGAGGTAGCGGTTCTATTTTTGGTTTCCATCCCCTTTCGGGGCGATGTGATCGTAAAGGTCAGCTCTCTGGCTTTCAGGGAACGGTAAAAAAACGTTTCCATCCCCTTTCGGGGCGATGTGATCGTAAAGTCAAACGTGACATTCTTTCCGGTGTAGCAGCGGTGCTCGTTTCCATCCCCTTTCGGGGCGATGTGATCGTAAAGTGAAAGGAATCTGGTTTCAGCGGAAGTGATAAACAATGTTTCCATCCCCTTTCGGGGCGATGTGATCGTAAAGAGTTCACTTCTGGAAACCTTGCCAGGAGCGGGTTTCAGACCCCCTAATCGACACCACTTTTTTGAGTGTCAATAACTCCCGAAATATTGTCAATAACCAATGCATTTCACAGCTTGAAAGCTTTGCTGTGTAAGCAATCGACACCAGTCAACGAAGTTATGCGGTTTTCAAGGTTCGGGCGAGTGGTGTCGATGAACGACATACGCTGCTTCCAAACTAAAACTTTCTCACCTTTTTTGTCAAATCTATTACACGATTGTTACAAAAAACTAGGGAATTTGAGCGATCGCATTTCCACACCCAGAATTGACTTATACTGCCATTACGCAATCGGAATTGAAGAAGTATGCAGAAGTCAGAATTATTCTTCAATTTTGACAAAAGAATGATGAGAATTTTCTCATAGAAGTTTCATAAAAGACTCATGTAAGCTTGGGAAGCTCTTAATTAGTTCGGCATCCATTCACTGAATAACTTAGGGACATTTAACCATGAGACTGATGGTATATTCCCACGATGGCTTCGGTCTCGGTAATATTCGCAGAATGCTGGCAATATGCACCCACTTACTTGATTCGATTCCAGAACTTTCTATTCTGGTGATTTCTGGTTCGCCGATGCTGCACAGCTTTCGTCTCCCGAAAAGACTCGATTATATTAAACTACCCTGCTTAAATCGAGGAACGTCAGGTGAAATGTCTGTCAAGTATCTAGGGACAGAAATTGATGAAACAGTGAAATTCCGCTCAGAGTTAATTTTATCTGCGATCGCTAATTTTAAACCTGATATATTTCTAGTAGACAAAAAGCCTTATGGTATCCGTAATGAATTAAAAGCGGCTATCGAATATCTAAAAACAAAGTTGACAGAAACTTCCCTAATTCTCCTGCTGCGCGACATTTTGGATCATCCAGATGTGACGATTCCAGAATGGCAAAAGCACGGTAACAACGAAGCAATACATAGATTTTACGATCGCGTGCTTGTCGTTGGCACTCCCGAAATTTTCGACATTCGCCAAGAATATCAACTACCGCCAATGGTTGCCCAGAAGGTACAGTTTTGTGGTTACATCCGCACAGAATTGGGGCGTAAAAGTCCAAATCTCATCCGCAGCGAGTTGCGATTAAGTCCAGAAGAACAACTTATTTTAGTTACGCCGGGTGGTGGCGAAGATGGTTACAGGTTAATTGACACATATTTATCGAGTTTGGTATTGTTGCCAGATTCCTATAAATTCCGAAGTTTAATTATATGTGGCCCAGAAATGCCTTTAGAACACCAAGCCGCACTGCAACGGAAAGCAGCAGCATACCCCCAAGTGCAAATAGGCGAATTTACCGATGATTTGATGAGTTACATCGCCGCCGCAGATGCCGTAGTAGCAATGGGAGGCTACAACACAACTTGCGAGATTCTCTCAGCGGGTAAGCCGGCTGTAGTAGTACCCAGAATTAAGCCATCACGAGAACAGTGCATCCGTGCAGAACACTTGTCAAAGTTGGGGATTTTGGCAGCGATTCATCCAAATGATCTGACTCCAGATATATTACTGCGATCGCTGTTACAACAACTCCAAACTCCGCAGATTTCTTTTCCCACAATTAATCTGGATGGATTGCCCAAAATTAGCCAATACATTTCTGCCTTACTTGCAAAAAAAAAGAGCGTGATTCCATTTTGTTACAAGTCCCCGGAACAGTTACCAGAATTAATGATGATTGCAAAACTTGGTTAACTAAAAATTAAAAAACCCCTAAATCACTTTTTATTTTACTTTGTTTGTTTTATGCAAACTCTTGAAGAAAAATTCAGGAGTCAGAATCAAGACGCGAACTCGAATACTCGCCAACAAGGAATTACCATTAAATATTTGACAATCCAAAATCTAAAATCTAAAATCTAAAATTATTTAAATAGGTGAAAGGATTATGAAACGTATTATGTTCTACTGCCAACATATTTTAGGTATGGGGCATCTAGTTCGCAGCCGAGAAATTGTGCGCGGTTTAACCCAATACTTCCAAATTTGTTTTATTAATGGCGGTGAAATAATTCAAGGATTTGAAATTCCTGCTGGTGTCGAAGTCATCAACCTACCTGCAATTAAAACTGACGCAGAATTTACAGAACTGCAAGTAGTAGATGATGCCTTGAGTCTCACAGAAGTGAAGGAAATTAGAAAAAATCGACTTCTGGAAATATTTGACCAATTCCATCCTGATATTTTAATAGTTGAGTTATTCCCTTTTGGGAGAAGACGCTTCTCTTTTGAATTAATTCCTTTATTAGAAAGAGCAAAATTAAATGGAAACTCAACGAAAGTCGTTTCTAGTTTGCGAGATATTGTAGTTGCTAAACCAGAGAAACAGGCAAAGCACGAAGAAAAAGTATGTAACTTAATCAACAAATATTTTGATATGTTGCTGGTTCACGGCGACCCAGAATTAGTTCCACTAGAAGAAACATTTTCTAGAGTTGATGACCTCAAATGTGAAGTATATTACACCGGATATGTCGTACAAGAACCACCAACAAATCCTGCGCTTACTGATGAAGATCGAGAAATTATTAAATCAGATAAACCCCTGATTTTAGTCAGCGTAGGCGGTGGGAGATTTGGTCATGAATTACTTGAATGTGTAGTGAACACAGCCCCTTTCTTAGAGAAATCATTGCCGCACAATATTCAGGTTTTTACCGGGCCATTTATCCCCGATGCCAAATTTAAGGAACTGCAAGCAATGGCAAAATTTAGCAAGAATATCCACATTCGACGCTATACTCCTTACTTGCTAAATTACATGAAAAAAGCAGACCTTTCGATAAATATGTCTGGCTATAACACCACAATGAATGTTCTAACTACAGGTGTACGAGCCATGATTCTTCCCTTTACAGGCAACCAGGATCGAGAACAAACTATTAGAGCCGAAAAGTTAAGCAATTTAGGAATTGTCAAGTTTATCAATCCTAATGATTTGAAACCAGATTACTTAGCTATTAATATTATTCATTACCTGAAAGAGAAACCTAATAAAATTAGCTTTGATTCTAATGGAGTTGAAAAAACTGCAACTGTTTTAAAAGCTCTAGCATTTAAGCAACAAGTTGCATGAGAAGGAGGCAGGAGTCAGGAGTCAGGAGTCAGAATTCAGGAGTCAGAATTCAGGAGTTAGAATTCAGGAGTCAGAATTCTGTTTGATAAATTCACAGAAAGCTTGAATCATGAATAAAACAAAAATTTGTATTACTACACTCGAATATCCACCCGATATTGGCGGAGTTGGCGAATCAGTGCATCGGATTGCCAAGATGCTAAGTGATAGCGGCTATGAAGTTCATATTGCCGTTTTTCGCTCTAAACAACGGCTAGTTTCTGATGGAAGTCGCAGACGAGCAAGTTGCACATCAACGCTTCAAGATAGTGTATTTGTACATCGCATTAAGTCAGCCGTTCGGACTCAAACAACAGAAATACAAGATTTTTTTAGCGATGTTTACTTTCAACTAAAATGTCTGCATCAAAAGCATAACTTTGACTTGTTTCACGCCTTCTTTCTAAATGAAGCAGGTTATGTAACGACGCTTTTAGCTAGAGAAAATGATGTTCCGGTAATCAATAGTGTTCGCGGTAGCGACTTGCACAAACATATTTTTAATCCTAAGAATCATGCTCAGATAGCATGGATTTTAGAGAATTCTGATTGGGTGACATTTGTCAGCCGTGACTTGCTCAAAAGAGCTAGTGTTATTACTCCTAGTGTAAAGTTAAAATCATCAGCTTTCTGGAATTCCATCGCACCTATCGACTTTGAGCAATTCCCCACCCCATCTTTAGTTAAGGAATTACCAGGTATTGTTATCGGTTCATCGGGGAGATTCCGAGATAAAAAGGGGATTGAATTTCTTCTTGATGCCTGTGCCGAGTTGAGTAAAGAGTTAGATTTAACACTGTTATTAATAGGTGATTTTGTTGATAAAGAACAAGAATATTGGCAGCAACAAATCCAACAAAGTGAAATTGGTAATCGCCTCCGCATCACTGGAATTACCAGTCGCCAAGAGGCTTTGGCTTATTTACCACATTTAGATATTTTTGCGATTCCCTCGCTGAATGAGGGTTGTCCTAATGCCCTGTTGGAAGCGATGCTAGCGAGTCGAGCAATAATTGGTACTCGTGTAGATGCGATCGCAGAAATCATAGAAGATGGTGTAGACGGTTTGCTTATCAACCCCGGCAGTACAGAGGAATTAATTGCTGCAATCCGATATCTGGCAACTCAACCAGAACTACGGCAAAAGTTGGGTGCAAAAGCCAATACAAAAGTAACTCAACAGCTTGCCCCATCAGTAGAATATCAAAACTGGATGAGTGTTTACGAACGAGTCTTAGGGATATCTGATGCAGCTTTGTTAGGCGAAATATCTTTCGTGTAGTCCCTTCCTAACAATGATCTGCAACTTTGTTGCATTGACTTGCGCCTTTGAGGCTTTGATTCTTGCTCCCTTTCCCTTGTGGCCGTACATACAAGTCGAATTACCCCCCTTAATCCCCCCTTGTAAAGGGGGGAAACCGGAAAATCTTGTTCCCTCCCGTTTGCGAGGCAAGGTTTTTACCCCCGATTTAATAGAAGTTTGTGGGAAACCGGAAAATCTTGTTCCCTCCCCTTTACAAGGGGAGGGTTAGGGTGGGGTAAACAGCGTACAGTATGCAGAAACTCTAGATTTTAACCATGAACAAACCGCAAATCACTATAATTGTTTCCCAGCGTGAGCGATTCAGCTACACCCGCGAATCGTTAGAAAGCATTTACGAACATACTCAACTACCTTTCTCCCTAGTTTATATAGATGGCAATTCACCTCGGCACATCCAGCACTACCTCCAAGAACAATCCCAAACAAAAGGATTCCAATTAATCCGCACAGAACACTATCTTTCACCCAACCAAGCCCGCAACTTGGGTTTACAACAAGTTAATAGCGAGTATTTAGTATTTGTTGACAACGATGTAATTGTCAGTCCAGGCTGGCTCAACTCCTTACTTGAATGCGCTAAAGAAACAAACGCAACTGTAGTCTGTCCGCTTACTTGCATTGGCCAGCCTTTGGGGGAAACAGTACATTTGGCAGGTGGTGAAGCTCATATTGTTGCGGAGATACAGGAAACTGGAGTCAAGCGACGGGTGCATGAAAAACATTACTTTGTAAATCGGAAAGTTGCTGAGGTGCAGGATCAACTTCATCGTACACAATGCGAGTTTGCCGAGTTTCACTGTATGTTAGTTCGCACCGAGATTTTTGGGCGAATCGGGCTGTTAGATGAGGGATTCTTGAGTACGCGGGAACACATCGATTTTTGTCTAAAAGTGGCTGAGGCAGGGGGTACATTTTACTGTGAACCTGCTTCGGTAGTTACTTATGTACCAGGGCTAAAGTTTGAATTGTCAGAACTAGCATTCTTTATGTTGCGCTGGAGCAATGCTTGGGAAATTGCCAGTTTAGAACACTTTTGTGCAAAGTGGAATTTGACAATGAATGACAAGTATTTTAAGAAGCGCTATAAGCGGATGGGGCATCGTCGCCATCAAGGATTTTTGAAGCCGTTGTTAAGCCGTCTCACCTTTGGGCAAAATCCCCTGTGGCTGGAGAAAATAGCGATCGCTCTTGAAAGAAAATTAAATCACTACATTAGCGATCGCTATACTCAAAGTCAACAGAAGAGGATAAGAAGTATTCATGGTGAAGAATCCCCTTATTCCCCCATCTCTTTGTATCCTTATCTTTTGCTTCAATCCCTAAAGGGAGATAAGTAATAATGGCGGCTAGAGATCCTAAAAGTCTAAGGGCTGCGTTACCAGGAATTGTAAGGATTTTGCAACGGTTTTCGCCTCAGTTGAGCAAACAAAAGGCGCTACTAATTGTCTCTTTTGTGGCACTGATGGCTGAGATTTTCTTGCACCTGCTGGAACCCTGGCCGCTAAAGTTCATTTTTGACTACATCCTTGTAGCTGGCTTTCAGCCTCAGTCTTTGGGTATTCCTCTACTTTCAGGACTTAGCTCGTTTGCCCTATTAACAGGCTTGACGTTAGGGTTAGTTGCGATCGCTTTACTTCGCGCTACTGCTGCTTACTTCAGTGTGGTGGGCATGGCGCTGGCAGCTAGTAATGTATTAACTGAGATTCGTTCTGACCTTTACAGTCATCTCCAAAATCTATCTTTATCATTTCACCACAAAGCTAAAACCGGCGATTTAATTACTCGCGTTACCTCCGATATTGAACGACTGCGGGAGGTGACGGTGATGGCAGTATTACCCCTAATTGCCCATTCCCTCACCTTAGTGGGGATGATTTGTGTCATGTTCTGGCTACATTGGGAACTAGCGCTGATTGCCGTCGCCGTGTTTCCCTTATTTATTTTCTTCACCACGCGCTTGACAAAACGCATTCGGCAAGTAGTGCGATCGCAACGTCAACGGGAAGGTGCAATGGCTGCAACGGCGGCGGAATCCATCGGCGCAATCAAAGTTGTTCAAGCCCTCTCTCTGCAAAATATGCTGGAGAGTAACTTTTCCGGTCATAATCGCCAAAGCTTAAAGGAAAGTGCCAAAGCGCAAAAACTCGCAGCCGGTTTAGAACGCATGGTGGAACTACTAGTAGGCATTGCCACAGCTTTAGTTTTATGGCGAGGTGTGCAGCTAGTATTGGCAAAGGCAATCACACCAGGGGATTTGCTCGTATTTGTCAACTATCTCAGGATTGCTTTTAAGCCGATGCGACAACTTGCCAAATACACCGGGCAAATCGCTAAAGCTACCGCTTCCGGCGAGCGCATCTTGGATGTGCTGGATACAGTACCCGAAATCCGCGATTCGCGGGGAGCAATGGATGCACCGCCTTTGTTGGGAGGCGTGCGTTTTGAAAATGTTACCTTTGCCTACGAACCGACCAAAAGAATTTTACACAACATCAACTTTGAAGTGCAACCTGGTCAACACGTTGCTTTAGTGGGGCCGTCTGGTGGCGGAAAATCCACCTTAGTAAGTTTGCTGTTGCGACTTTATGACCCATTAGAAGGGCGAATATTAGTTGATGGTCACGACCTGCGCGAATACAAGGTGCAATCTATCCGTCAACAAATTAGTGTGGTATTACAAGAGAGCGTTTTATTTGCTGCAAGTATCAAAGATAATATTGCCTACGGTTTTTTAGGGGCTTCAGACCAAGCAATTGAACAAGCTGCGCGTCTGGCAAATGCCCACGATTTTATCATGGCGCTACCCGAAGGCTACGAGACTATTTTGGGTGAAAGAGGGGCGACACTTTCGGGAGGACAACGGCAAAGAATTTCCATTGCTCGTGCTGCTATTCGTCAAGCTGCGATTGTAATTTTGGATGAGCCGACCACTGGCTTAGACAACGAAAACGAACACGCTGTCAATGAAGCAATGGATCGTTTGACACAAAAATGCACCACTTTTGTAGTTTCTCATAATCTTAGAGCCGTTGAACAAGCCGATTTAATTCTCTACATCGAAGACGGACAGATTTTAGAGCAAGGTACACACAAAGAATTGTTGCGCTTAGGTGAACATTACAGCGCAATGTATGCATTGAAATCTGCGGTAAATTCTCAGGAGGATGATGTATATGCAGTTGAAAAATGATTGGGGACTGAGAGACAAGGAAAATCCCCAATCCAAAATCCAAAATCTAAAATCCAAAATTGACTCAACCCGCGTAATTTTAGTACGTCACGCTCAGAGTACTTACAATGCCCAAAAGCGTTATCAAGGAAGTTGCGATGATTCAGTGTTGACTGAAAAGGGACGCAGCGATGCTTACCAAACTGGTGTTGCTCTGAGAGGAACGGAATTAGATGCAATTTATACAAGTCCTCTCCGGCGAGTCCAGGAAACTACAGTTGAAATTCTCGAAGGGATGGAAGTAGAAGAGAAAAAGAGAATCTTCACATCTTCCCATCTCAAAGAAATCGATATCCCCAAATGGCAAGGGCTGACATACAAATACGTACAAGAACACTTTGCGGCAGATTATCGCTGCTGGAACGAGCGACCCCATGAGTTTCAGATGGCAGAAGCGCAGCCAGAAAGGGAGTTAAGAAGAGGTGGCGTAGCAGTTGCAACATCTGTGGGGCAATGCTTCCCGGTACTAGATTTGTACGATCGCGCCCAGCAATTCTGGCAGGAAATTTTACCGCGCCATGTTGGTAAGACTATTTTAATTGTCAGTCACAGTGGCACAATTCGGTCATTAATTAGTACTGCGATCGCGATGAAATCTGAGCAATACCATGTCCTCCAGCAATCAAACTGCGGTATTAGCATCCTGAATTTTCCTACACCTGGTGAACAGCAAGGGAAACTGGAGGCAATGAATATTACCACCCATTTAAGTGAAGTCATCCCCAAGCTGAAAAACGGTAAACAAGGTCTGCGTCTACTTCTAGTACCAGTTACAGGCACAGCGCCACATTTAATTCATCAACTAGCTGAACGCCTTCAGACAGTACCAATAGATTTTAGTCTTAGCAGTGATTTGGATAGTTCTCAACAAAACGCCGAACAACTGCTTAAATATCATCCAAAAACCGTGCAACTTCAAGTACTGCGCCAAGATTTTCCCGCCATCTGGCAGCAAAACCTGTTATCTAAACGCGCCGTAGTGCCATCAAATGAAATAGATTTAAGCCGTCCCACAACCGGATTAGTAGTTGCTTGTCCCTCCATCATCGAAAATATGCTGACTCACCTCTTGGACACTTCACTACAGTGTTTGCAACTAATCCCCGACACTCTGAGCGTTGTTTACTATCCTCTAAAAAGCCCTTTCCCTGTATTGCAAGCTATGAATATTACTTAATTTGTCATTGATCATTGGTCATTTGTCATTGGTCATTAGTTAAAAAGCTTAACGTTCAGGTTAAAAGGCTCAACTTCGAGGTTCTGAACTCAAAATTTTGAAAATTTTAAAAGAACAAGTCAAGATTTTGTTTGAAAGAAGTGGAAGCGATCGCTAATAACCAGCCAAATTGGCATATAGGACTCATATTTGATTTCTGAAAAAACTCAGTACAACTAAGAAGCCTTCTTGACTGTTGCCTGCTGCCTATTGCCTATTGCCTATTGCCTGTCTACGCAAATTCGTTCATAAATCAAAGCGGATTCCTATACCATTTACAAAATGATTTTCAGTTGCAAGTTCGACAAACTATTTGGTACTCCAAATATTTGCCAACATTTTCAGATGCACTGGCTTTAGTGCGGCGATTTTTGTGGGCTAGCACTTTTTCAATGTCCCATGAATCCTTTGAGATGGTAAAATTACCCCGCCCTTTGTTTGAACGTTTGCGGGACATTGCCGTTTATGCCGCGTAATTAGATAAAGCCGAGCTTAGTTAATTAAGTAATAATACTATAGCAGCTATGATATTTTTAGCATAGTTTTGTAATGGCTTGCGTAGTTTTTGATTACTAAGTTCTCAAATTAACTTTTCTATTTTCACTCAATAAAAAGAGGTTTCAATTACCGATTGAATTGAGGTATAGAAGCGTATGTTTAAGCATTCGCTTCCTGTTTAGTACTGTTTTCATTTATTCATAATCTTTGAGTTGCTAAATTTTACTTACTAACAAAAATCATCGTGTAAATCCAAGAAAAAACAACTTCTAAATACCAAAACAATTTTATTGAGGAATTACAAATGCCAAATCAAAATATTGTCTTTATCGATCAAGCAGTTATCAACTATGAAAGCTTGATTGCTGGCATCCAACCAGATACTAGTGTAGTAATCCTTGACTCAAATCAAGATGGAGTAGAACAAATCACTCAAGCTTTGCATGGTGGGAACTACCAATCAGTTCAAATTATTTCCCACGGCAGTAGCGGAAGTTTGCAATTAGGGGCAACTTTACTCAATGTCAACAATTTGAACTCCTACACCAATCAATTGCAGCAGTGGAGAAATTATTTAACTGATGATGCCGACATTCTGCTTTATGGTTGCAATGTGGCATCTTTTGATCAAACTTTTGTGCAACATTTGAGCGAAATCACAGGCGCAGATGTGGCTGCCTCTAATGACATCACAGGGAATTCCGAATTGGGGGGTGACTGGGATTTAGAAGTCAAGGTTGGCGAAATTGAGTCAGATTTAGCCTTGACACCAGAGACAATGAAGGCTTACCGCTCAATTTTACCCTTATCGTTTGCAACTGCCAGCAACTTTGGCGTTGGAACCAATCCCTCTTCTGTGACAGTGGGTGACTTCGACGAAGATGGTAACCTTGACTTAGCTGTGGCTAACTTTGACTCCAACAACGTTTCAGTGCTGTTAGGCAATGGCAGTGGTGGTTTTGAGGCTGCTGCCAACTTTGGCGTCGGAAACAGTCCTAATTCCGTGACAGTGGGAGATTTCAACAAAGATGGTAACCTTGATTTAGCCACAGCTAACTCTAGCTCCAACAGCGTTTCACTGCTTTTAGGCAATGGCAGTGGTAGTTTTGGGGTTGCCAGCAACTTTAACGTGGAAAGCTCTCCCCGTTATTTGGCAGTAGAAGACTTCAACAAAGACGGCAACTCTGACTTAGTGGTAGCTAACTTTGGCTCTAACAAAGTTTCAGTGTTATTGGGTAATGGTAGTGGTGGTTTTGATATTGCTATCACATTTAACGCATCAACCAGTCCCATTTCCTTGACAGTTGGAGACTTTAACAAAGATGGTAACCTTGACTTAGCCACAGCTAATTATGGCTCCAACAACATTTCAGTTGTGTTGGGTAATGGCAATGGTAGCTTTGGGGCTGCCACCAATTTTGACGTGGGAAGCACTCCCAATTCTGTGGTAGTGGGAGACTTCAACAAAGATGGTAACCTTGACTTAGCCACAGCTAATTATGGCTCCAACAACGTTTCAGTTCTGTTGGGTAATGGCAGTGGTACCTTTGGGACTGCCAGCAATTTTAGCGTGGGAGACAATCCCATTTCCTTGATAGTGGGTGACTTCGACAAAGACAGCAAATCTGATTTAGCTGTGACTAACTATTTATCCAACAACATTTCAGTGCTGTTGGGCAATGGGGCTGGTAGCTTTGGAACTGCCAGCAATTTTGGCGTGGGAAGCACTCCCAATTCCGTAGCAGCAGGGGACTTTGACAAAGACAACGACTTGGACTTAGTAGTGGCTAACTCAAGCTCCAATAACGTTTCAGTGCTAGACAATACTACTGTACCCCCAAAAGTTGACTTTGGTGCTGCTATCTACAACACTACAGAAGGTAGTACTGCTACTGAGGTAACTATTGCCGTTACTTTAGACGCTATTCCCAACATTGATGTCACAGTTCCCATTGTTATCAACAACAGTAGCACCGCTACTAGTGGCAACGATTACACATTTTCACCCGCTAGTCTTACTTTTAGTGCTGGGGCAGCAGGTTCAAATTTAACCCAACTAGTAACTTTCACCATTCAACCAGATGATTTACCTGAAAATGCCGAAACGGTTGTGCTCAATTTCGGCACACTGACGGGGGCTATTCCAGGAACAATCACTGAAACTACTCTGAATATTGCTGCTAACGATTCCATTGAATACGCAATTTCCACCACCACCCCACCTTTAACTGAAGGTAATAGCGGTACTCAATCTGCTACCTTTACCATCACCCGCAGTGGTGGTATTGGCGTGGCGAGTACGGTAGATTATGCCTTGAGTGGTACAGCAATTTTAGAGAGTGACTATAACAATATTCAAGTTACAAATGGAGGAACTGCTTCATCGGGGACTTTAAACTTTGGAGTTGGGGAAACAACAAAGACAATTACACTCGATGTTTTGGGTGACTATACAGTTGAACTTGATGAAAACATTATTGTTACTCTAAGTAATCCTAATCTCACATCTGCGCCTGCAAGTTCCACAATTACCACCAGTTCAGTTCAAGTAGACATCATTAATGATGATTTCTCTAAACCAACACTCATCAACGAAATTCTGTTTGACCCTCCAAGTACAGATAACCCGAAAGAATATATCGAACTGCGTGGCACTTTCGCTGCGACTCTAGCAGCTGGAACTTATTTAGTTGGCATTGAGGGTGATTCTGGTACTAATCCTGGTAATGTTCAAGATATTTTTGATTTGTCTGGTAAGCAGTTTGGTACTACTGGGTTGCTAGTTCTTCTGCAAAAAGGCAGTACTTATGTAGCCAAGCCTGGTGCAAATGTAATAACTAATACCGGCAGTGGAGGCGGATGGGGCAACGGAACCTCAAGTTCAATCGGTCACACTGGTGGAACAACCGACATCGAAAGTGGGTCTGTTAGCTTTTTTCTGATTCAAACTAATACTGCACCTACCTTAAGCAATGATATTGACTTGGATAACGATGGTATTGCTGATGGTGATACTTACTCAAATTGGACTGTGTTGGATTCCGTTTCCGTTTTAGATGGGGGAACCACAGACAAAGCATACGGCTCGATTGTATTTAAAAAAGGTTCTGGTGGTTCAGTTCCAACGAATGCCACAGTTGTTAACACCTCATTTACAGCAGGATATGTAGGGCGTTCAGGTGATACCACAGGTTCAACAGCCTCGGATTGGGTAGCAAGTGTAGTTACTGGCACAGCGCCGAATTTGACATTAGGTACTGTTACTAACACATCACCTGGAAGCTTTGCCAGTCAAGCGTTAAATCACATTGGGGATACTAATTTTGCTCCTACGGCTAATGTAGATTACGCCATTTCACCTGCTAGTCAAACTGTGACTGAAGGTAATAGTGGTAGCAAAACGGTGACTTTCACTGTTACTCGTAGTGGTGATACTGGTGTTGCTACTAGCGTAAATTATGTTTTGGATGGCACGGCAACTTTTAACAGTGATTACAAAAGTATTAAGGTTGCAGGTGTCACAGGTAGTTCATCTGGGATTATAAAATTCGCCGCCGGGGAAACAACAAAGGCTATCACATTAAACGTTGCAGGCGATAAGGTCACTGAGGCTGACGAAACCATTAATCTTAACCTGAGTTATCCTAACCAAACAGTTGCGATCGCACCAGCTACAATCACCATAATTAATGATGACACCCAACCCACTATCTCCATCGCAGATAAAAGCGGCAAGGAAGATAGTGGCAATCTTGTTTTTACCGTTAAACTCTCCAGTGCCAGCAGTGACGTAATTACAGTTGATTACAACACTAGTAATGATACTGCGATCGCTGGCGTTGATTACACCCCACTCACAGGAACCATCACTTTCAACCCTGGAATTACCACTCAAACAATCACGATACCGATTCTCGATGATTTCATTGACGAATCAACTGAGCAGTTTTTTGTCAATCTCACCAACCCCACCAATGCCAGTATTGGCGATAATCAAGCTCTTGGTAAGATTACTAACGACGATACGGCAGGTTTTAGCATCTCTCCTGCCATCGGACTAGTAACTACCGAAGCTGGTGGTACTGCTAACTTCAATATCCAACTCACTAGCCAACCCACTGCTGATGTCGCCTTCAATTTGAGTAGTTCCAAGGTGAATGAAGGTACTGTTTCAGTTTCTAGCGTGACATTTACCGCAGCTAACTGGAATACGCCCCAAATCATCACCGTTACAGGTATTGATGATGGTGTTGCAGATGACAATATTGCTTACCAAATCATTACTAGCGCAGCAGTTAGTGGTGATGCCAATTATAACAATCTCAACCTTATCGATATTGATGTCGTCAACATTAAAAATGGCAATCAAATTAATAGCATTATCACTGGTACATCCAAAGCTGATAACCCGTTGCAGGGAACTAGCTCAGACGATCTGATTTTTGGCTTTGCTGGTAATGATGTAATTGTTGGTGGAGAAGGAAACGATCAACTTTACGGCGGTTTGGGTGCTGATAATCTTACAGGAAGTGCAGGTAATGATATTTTTGTCCTTGCCAAAGGCGAAGGTAGAGATACTATCAAAGACTTCAACATTAGTGAAGATTTGATTGCCTTATCAGGTGGTTTGCTCTACTCAGGTTTGTCTATTACTCAAAGCGGCAACGATACCTTAATTAAGGTTACTGCCAATAACGAAAGTCTTGCTTTGTTAACTGGAATTACGGCATCAACTTTAAACACTAGCAATTTCATTACTTACTAGTACAGCCAGACACCAATACAGCAACTTTAGCCGATTGAGCTAAATCAATCGGCTTTATCAATTTTTTATATTAAGAAAATTACATAATTAGCTTTTAAAAATTTTAACTGTAGGAATTTGACTGCTAAAAAGTTTATCCTACAAGACGTTGACTAATTTAGATATGGAAATTAAAAGTATTTTAGTTTATCACTAAACTCTAAAATTTAATTTTCAAGATATTTGAGCGATCGCAGTAATAATACAGTAGAAAATATAGTATTTTTAGCGTATTTTTGTACTTACTTATCATATTGTTTTTTGATCTCAAAACAAACGTTATAACTACCGATTCAATTTAGCTATGGAAGCGGATATTCAGCGCTGTATGACTGATATCTGCTCCCTACTCCGTATTTTCAAGGCGGGTCTAATAATCAGAGTGCAACTGTCAGAAAATAAAACTTCTAAAACGCAAATTAATTTTACTGAGGAATTACAAATGTCAAATCAAAATATTATTTTTATTGATCAAGCAGTTATCGACTACGAAAGCTTGATTGCTGGCATCAAACCAGGCACTAGTATAGTAATCCTTGACTCCGCTAGGGATGGAGTAGAACAAATCACTCAAGCTTTGCAGGGTGGCAAATACCAATCAGTTCAAATTATCTCCCACGGCAGTAGCGGAAGTTTGCAATTAGGGGCAACCTTACTCAATGTCAACAATTTGAACTCCTATACAAATCAGTTGCAACAGTGGAAAAATTATTTAACTGAGGATGCCGACATTCTGCTTTACGGTTGCAACGTGGCATCTTTTGATCAAACTTTTGTGCAGCTTTTGAGCCAAATCACAGGCGCAGATGTGGCTGCCTCTGATGACATTACAGGTAATGCCGAATTGGGAGGCGACTGGGATTTAGAAGTGAACATTGGAGAAATTGAGTCAGATTTAGCCTTGGCATCAAAGGTTGTGATGGCTTACGACTCAATTTTAGCCTCCAACACAGCGCCAACACTGAACAACACCGGTAATCCCAGACTGGCTGCCATTGCTCAAGACGTAACTGACATCAATAACTCAGGCACTTTAATTTCCGCCATCCTTGCTACAGGCGCAGGTGACAACCCCATTACCGATCCTGACACAGGTGCAGTAGAAGGAATTGCCGTCATTGGTGTAGATAATACCAACGGTACTTGGCAATACTCGACAAATGACGGTGGCAACTGGATTAATTTCGTTGTATCCGATAGTTCTGCTACATTGCTCAGAGATACAGGAAAAATTCGTTTTGTCCCCAACTCTGGCTACAAGGGCACAGCAGAATTCGCTTTTCGCGCTTGGGATACTTCAGACGGCAACATAAGTGGTGCTACTAACGTAGTCCCCGGCGTTGGTGGAGGTACAACAGCTTACAGTAGTGATACGGAAATTGCTAGTATTTCAATTATACCTAACACCTTTAATGTGGGATTAAGACCCTACTCTATTGTTGTTGGCGACTTTGACAAAGACGGTAATACCGATTTGGTAACGGCAAACAAGTCCTCTCAAAGCGTTTCGGTACTTTTGGGAAATGGTAATGGCACTTTTAAGTCTGCTAGCAATTTTAGTGTGGTCGGGTTCAATGGCTTAAGTCCTTCTTCTGTTGCTGTAGCCGACTTCAACAAAGATGGGAAATTGGATTTGGTAACGGCAAACAATCTGTCAAATAACATTTCGGTGCTGCTTGGCAAGGGTGATGGCAGCTTTCAGAATGCTGTGAATTTTGCTTTGGAGTCAGCCTCAGCACCCATATCTATTGCAGTGGGCGACTTCAACAAAGATGGAAAATCTGACATAGTAACGGTAAACAACGCTTCCCAAAATATTTCAGTGCTGTTGGGAAATGGTACTGGTGGTTTTGGAACTGCCAAAAACTTTAAAGTTCCCAGTCGTCCTAGTTTCGTCACAGTAAGCGACTTCAACGGGGATGGAAAATCTGACCTAGCGGTGACGAGTTCTTACTTCAATAACGTCTCAATATTGTTGGGAAACGGTGACGGCACTTTTAACTCAGCCACTCAATTTGATGTGGGAACAAATCCTAATTCTGTAGTTGTAGGCGATTTCAATAAAGACAACAAATTGGATTTGGCGGTGGCAAATTCGGACTCTAACAATGTCTCAATACTCTTGGGTAATGGTGCTGGCGGCTTTGGAATTGCTACTAACTTTGATGTGGGGTTAAATCCTGCATCTGTTACAGTGATTGACTTCGATAATGACGGTAACTCTGACCTAGCAGTGGCAAATGCAGGCTCAGACACGGTTTCAGTGCTGCTGGGAGATGGCAATGGTGGGTTTGGAATTGCCACGAACTTTGTCGTGGGGACAAAACCCTATTCTCTCACTGTAGGCGATTTCAACAAGGATGGTAAATCTGACTTGGCAGTGGCAAACAGCGAATCTAAAAACGTTTCGCTGGTATCTGCTGAGGATGAAACTTATGAACCTGTCCCCCCCCAACCGATACTTATCAACGAAATTCTGTTTGATCCTCCAAGTACAGATACCTCGAAAGAATATATCGAACTGCGTGGTACTCCGGGTGCGATTCTAGCACCTGGAACTTATTTCGTTGCTGTTGAGGGTGATTCTGGCTCCTCTAACCCCGGCAATGTTCAAGATATTTTTGATTTGTCTGGTAAGCAGTTTGGTAGCAATGGGTTGCTAGTTCTTCTGCAAAAAGGCAATAGTTATACAGTTAACTCTGGTGCAAATGTAGTAACTAATGCTGGAACTGGAGCCGGATGGGGAAGCGGGGCCTCAAGTTCACTCGGTCATATTGGTCAGGCGAATGCAAATGACATCGAAAATACGTCTGTTAATTTCTTTTTGATTCAAACTACTACTGCACCTAACCTTAGCAATGATATTGACTCGAATGACGATGGTATTGCTGATGGTGCTACTTACTCAAATTGGACTGTGCTGGATTCAGTTTCGGTTTTAGATGGGGGAACTACAGACAAAGCATATGGCTCGATTGTATTTAGAAAAGGTTCTGTCGGTTCAGTTCCAACGAATGCCACAGTTGTTGACACGTCATTTACAGCAGGATATGTAGGGCGTTCAGGTGACACTACAGGTTCAACAGCTTCGGATTGGGTAGCAAGTCTAATCACTGGCACAGCACCAAATTTTTCATTAGGTAATGCTGCTAACACTTCACCTGGAAACTTTGCTAGTCAACCATTAAATCACATTGGAGGCACTAATTTTGTTCCTCCGACAAATCTCAATTACACCATTTCAACTACTACTCCAACTGTGACTGAAGGTAATAGTGGTAGCCAAACTGTTACTTTCACAGTGACTCGCAGTGGCGATACTGCTGTTGCCAGTACCATAAATTATGCCTTGGATGGCACGGCAACTTTTGGCAGTGATTACAACACCATTAAGGTTGCGGGTGTGACAAGCGGTGTATCTGGAACTGTAATTTTTGCTGCTGGGGAAACAACAAAGGCTATTACATTTAATGTTTTGGGTGATAAGGTCACTGAAGTTGATGAAACCATTAATCTGACACTGAGTCATCCGAATCAGTTAACTCCTGTTACCAATCCAGCTTCAGTTACCATAGTTAACGATGACAATCCACCCACTATCTCCATCGCAAATAAAAGTGGTAGCGAAAGCATTGGTAACTTCTCTTTTACTGTCCAACTCTCCAACGCAAGTACTGACATAATCACAGTCGATTACAACACTAGTAATGATACTGCGATCGCTGGCATTGATTACACTCCACTCACCGGAACCCTCACTTTCAACCCTGGAGTTACTACTCAAACAATCACGATACCGATTCTCGACGATTTCGTTGACGAACCAACTAGCAGTGAGCGCTTTTTTATCAATCTCACAAACCCCACCAACGCCACCATTAGTGATAGCCAAGCTACTGGTACTATTTCTGACAACGATACAGCGGGTGTTACTATCTCTCCTATAAATGGGCTAGTAACTACCGAAGCTGGTGGCACAGCTAACTTCAGTATTCAACTCGATAGCCAACCCACTGCTGATGTCACCTTAAGTTTTAGTAGTTCCAATGTGAATGAAGGTACTGTTTCAGTCTCTAGCGTTACCTTTACCGCAGCTAACTGGAATACGCCCCAAATAATCACGGTTACAGGTGTTGATGATGGTGTTGCAGATGACAACACTATTTACCAAATTATTACTGCCAAAGCAGTTAGTAGTGATACCAAATATAACAACATTATCAATCCTGATGATATTGATGTTGTTAACATTAAAAGTGGCAACCAAATTAATAGCATTATCACTGGTACATCTAAGGCTGATAACCCCTTGCAGGGAACTAGCTCAGACGATCTTATTTTTGGTTTTGCTAGTAATGATGTGATTGTTGGCGGGCTAGGAAACGATAAACTTTACGGCGGTTTGGGTACTGATAATCTTACAGGAGGTGCAGGTAGTGATATCTTTGTGCTTGCTAAAAATGAAGGTAGAGATATAATCAAAGACTTCAATATCAGTGAAGATTTGATTTTTTTATCAGGTGGTTTAACCTATTCAGGTTTATCTATTACTCAGAGCGGCAATGATACCTTAATTAAGGTTATTTCTGGTAACCTAAGTATTGGTTTGTTAACTGGAATTATGGCATCAAATGTAAACGCTAGTCATTTCATTACTGAGTAAAATATAGGAATATACTTTGATTTTTGAACTGATTTGCGTAGGCAGTTAATAGGCAACAGGAAATTAAACGGCATTTTGGGCATACTAAGGAAGAACTTAGGCAATCTTCTGAGCTACTTATCCCAAATCAGGGATAAGTAGCTCAGAAGAAAGTCAGTACCTTGCAGGATTAAGCAAGATGGTATTTTTCGACATTGTTCCGCAACAATCTTCTCAGGCTTTTCTGTGGAGTCTTTTTAACAGCATTACAGATCCGATATTTGTCAAAGACAGGCAACACAGTTGGATGTTTGTTAATGATGCCTTGTGCCAGTTCATGGGATATGAACGTGCAGAACTAATTGGTAAGTCCGATTATGATTTCTTCTGTAAAACAGAAGCCGATGCTTTTTGGGAGAGAGATGAACAAATATTCACCACAGGCTTGAGTGATGAACATGAGCAATTAATCACAGATTACCAAGGTGAAACTCGGATAATTTCTACGAAAAAGAGCTTATTTTCTGATGAAGTTGGTAATTCATTTTTAGTGGGTTCAATTCGGTTTATTGGTTCCAAAAATAAAATTGAAACTGCTTTACTATGTCAGACAGTGAATAAGTTGGAACAGGAAATTCATGAACGCCAAGAAACAGAGAAACGCTTTCGCAGGCATAGCAATGCTCTACAGCAACTTGTGCAAAGTGAAAAACTACAACATGATGATTTTCAAATTGCCATCCAATATGTAACGGAAGTGGCTAGTTTAGGTCTTGATGTCGAACGTGTAAGTGTTTGGTTATACACAGAAAAAGGTCTAGGGATTCAATGTATTGACTTATATGAACGTGAGAATAATTGCCACAGTCATGGTTTTGAATTATCTTTCTGCGACTTCCCCAGGTATTTTCAAGCTTTAAAGGAAGAACAAGTAATTGCAGTTTCTGATGTTCATAATGATCCTCGTACTTGGGAGTTTTCTGCAAGTTATACGACCCCACTGGGAATTACCTCGATGCTTGATGCCAGGATTTGGTCTAAAGGGCAGGTGATTGGTGTAGTTTGTTGTGAACATTTGGCAACTCAGCGTCAGTGGACACTAGAAGAAGAAAGTTTTATTGGCTCAATTACTGACTTCGTGCGACTGGTCATTGAATCAGACAATCGCAAAAGTGCCGAAGAAGCACTGCGACAATCAGAAATGCAGCTCAGACAACAAACTCAACAACTAGAGTTAGCACTCTTTGAATTACAACGCACTCAAACCCAAATGCTCCAAAGTGAAAAAATGTCTTCTTTGGGACAACTAGTAGCAGGTGTAGCTCACGAAATCAATAATCCAGTTAACTTCATATATGGCAATATTGCACCTGCTCATGATTACATTCAAAACTTACTAAATTTGATTAATTTATATCAAGAATACTATCCTTCTCCTGTTCCTGTTATTCAATCACAAATTGCGGCTATCGACCTAGATTTTTTGATGGCAGATTTACTGAAGCTTCTATCTTCAATAAAAATAGGAGCAGAGCGTATTCGAGAAATTGTCCTTTCTCTACGAAATTTTTCTCGCCTAGATGAAGCTGAATATAAAGCAGTTGATATTCATGAAGGAATTGATAGTACATTATTAATTTTAGAAAATCGCCTCAAAACAAAACCTAATTGTCTAGGGATTAAAATTGTTAAGGAGTATGGAAATTTACCTCTAATTGAGTGTTATGCAGGTCAACTTAATCAAGTGTTTATGAATATTTTAACTAATGCTATTGATGCCTTAGAAGAACGAGATGAGCAACGCACTAAACAGCAGATCCGACAACTTCCTAGCGTGATTCAGATTCGCACAGAAATAATTAATCACAATCAGATTGCAATTAAAATTTCCGACAATGGTCTGGGTATGCCAGAAAACATAAAACAACGTATTTTTGATCCCTTCTTTACTACAAAACCAATTGGTAAAGGTACAGGAATGGGAATGTCAATTAGTTATCAAATTGTGACTAAAAATCATTATGGAACCCTTGAATGTATTTCATCTCCATATCAGGGTACAACATTTGTCATTATCATACCTTTAAAACAGCAGCAGTTGGCTAATTAATCAAGACCTTCATCGCTATTAATAATGATAAAAATTCGTAATTATTCAGGGAAATGGTAGAAATAACGCCATCTCTAATCTCCTGAACTTAAAGAACGCAATGCGCCTAACCAGGCGAAACGGGCTGAAAATGGAACAATTTGGCGAGTGTTAGCGATCGCTCGACGTTCCATCTCATTCAAACTCTGTAAGCGTGGATGTCTCAAAGGCATTCCACTCAAAATTGCCCAAGGTGCGGTGACTGGCTCATCATCAAGTTCCAAATACTCCATGAGAGCAAAGCCAAGCTCTACCTGAAGCAACAATTCAGCTTGAAGAGGAAAATCCTAAAAGGGCTGAAAAAGCTTTCTTTTCCTACTCCCCACTTGCTTTTTCAAGTTAGTGATCAAAAAGTATTGCTGTCACTTTGGCTGAAAGCTAGATAACATTAGATTCGGGCGTGTTTACTGTTCGGGAGTGCCAAAATGTCTAAACATCTGGGTCAAAAAATCGCACCCACACCTATATCAAATGATATCAATGTGGTGGATTTGATTGATCAATACTTCACCGCTTACAACTCAGCGCGGTTGCGGGAAATCTGCCAACTACTGAGTCGTGATGTGCTAACGGAAGGCGTCACGGTGGGAGTTAGCCTTTCCGGTGCGATGACACCAGCAGGATTCGGGGTTTCAGCGCTTGCACCCTTAATTCGCAACGGCTTTATTGACTGGATGATTAGTACTGGTGCAAATCTTTACCACGATATGCACTACGGATTGGGTTTTGAACTCTTTGCTGGTAATCCGTTTTTGGATGATGTGAAACTGCGTCAAGAAGGCACGATCCGCATTTATGACATTATCTTTGGTTACGATGTGCTGCTAGAAACTGATGCGTTCATTCGCAAAATTCTGCAAGGAGAAGCGTTTCAGAAGCGGATGGGAACGGCTGAGTTTCACCATTTACTAGGTAAATATGTCCGAGAAGTAGAAAAGCAATTGGGTGTGCAGAATTCTTGCTTGTTAGCTACAGCTTATGAATATGGCGTACCGATTTATACGTCTTCTCCAGGAGATAGTTCCATTGGGATGAACGTAGCGGCTTTAGCATTAGAAGGTTCGCAATTGGTGATAGATCCATCAATTGATGTGAATGAGACAGCAGCGATCGCATATAATGCCCGTGAATCAGGAGGTAAAAGTGCGGCTGTAATTCTCGGTGGCGGTAGCCCTAAGAATTTTTTGCTACAAACTCAACCGCAACTTCACGAGGTCTTAGGATTAGAAGAACGAGGACACGATTACTTTATACAATTTACCGATGCGCGTCCAGATACAGGCGGTTTATCTGGAGCAACCCCATCGGAAGCTGTCAGTTGGGGTAAGATTGACCCAGATGAGTTACCTAACACAATAGTTTGTTATACCGATAGCACGATCGCTCTACCACTGGTAACAGCGTATGTGTTAAATAAATGCCAGCCTCGTCCCCTGAAGCGTGTGTACGACAGGCGAGAAGCCATTTTAGCGAAACTGCAAAAAGACTATCTAGCAGCCAAAACTCAACCATCGGATAAAGTTCCAGCAGCGGTTGCTGAAAGTGCTTCACAGCAAACAGCGACTTATCCCTGTGGCCGGCTGATTCCAAATTCTCATTAGGGGAATAGGGAATAGGGAATAGGGAATAGGGAGTAGGGAGTAGGGAGTAGGGAATTTTAAGATGCACCATTTCCCACTCCCCTTTCATCCCTTTTTTCCAATCAACAAATAAGTTGTCATCTTCTCTTTGCCTTGCTAACTTTTGCTTTAAAATAAGCCTGTCGGTAACATTTTCAACAAAGACTATTGGAATCAACTAAATATTGCCGTAGACAGGAATTGCTGCACCTCGAATATCTTTAGCTGCTTCTGAACCTAAAAAACAAATTATTTGCGCCAAAGATTCAGGTTTAACCCATTTGTCAGCATTTTCTGCACCCATTGCTTTACGGTTGTTGGGGGTATCAATGACGCTGGGAAGGACAACATTAGCGGTGATATTAGTACCTTTAGTTTCATCTGCGATCGCTTGTGTCAAAGCTACCACACCAGCTTTAGCAGCAGAATATGCTGCAAATTGCCCAGCAGGTTCCACAGCTGCTTTAGAACCTACTGTGACAATACGTCCATAGCCATGTTCCAACATTTTTTTCAGGCTATATTTGCAAGTCAAGAAAGTAGTATTTAAGTTGATATCTAATTCGTGTTTCCAACTGGAAAAACTATATTCATGAGTTTTCCCCATCGAAAAGCCACCCACTAAATGAATTAACACATCCACCCGTCCTATGTGGTTGATGAGATTTTCTACCGAAGCTTCTTCCTCCAGATTAGAGGGGACAAAGGAAAGTCTGGCAAAATCAGTAGGTGAAAGAATGCTCTTGAGGCGTTCAACATCTTTGATATTCCGATAAGGAATTGTCACCTCTGCACCTTGGGCGAGAATCACTGGTATCACACCTAAACCTAGTCCACCAGTACCACCTGTGAGTAAAACTTGCTTGCCTTTCATCAGTTTCGCATACTTGAAAGTTCATTTTTCAAGATAGCGCGTTGTCGTTCGCGCAGCGTCTCGTTGGCGCAGCTATCGCCAGCATTTGGTAAATTTAAAACCAGCGTCAGCTTGTCTAGATAATGACAATGCCCTTTAGCGCTTTTTGTGCATTCCCTCCCCGTCCTCAAAGGGCAGGTTTTCTTGGAGAATTCTAATGAAGAAGTATAAAGAAATCTTACGTGTTGTCCTTGCCATATCCATCATTGTGGTTGGAGTGACACATTTTGTGATTCCAGAACCATACGTCAAAATTATGCCACCGCAACTTCCTTATCCTTTAGGATTAGTTTATCTCAGTGGCTTTTATGAAATTTTGGGTGGTATTGGGTTATTAGTCCCGCCTGTAAGTCAAGCTGCTGCTTGGGGACTGATTGCTCTTTTTATTGCGGTTTTCCCAGCCAATATCAACATGGCGGTTAATCATATTCAGCTAGAACATATACCAAACTCACCTTGGGTACACGTAGTTAGACTTCCCTTCCAAGCTGTTTTAATTGCTTGGGCTTGGTGGTACACAAAACCTTCGTTTGGGGAAAAACAAGCTTCTATTATTCCCAAGTCACTTATTCCTAAAGAACTAGAATCGAAATAAGTGCTTTTTTATATCTGAATCATGCGCGTTGCAACTTTGTTTGGAATAACACTCTCGTTAGCAATAGGCATTGGAGCAGTTTCGGTTCCGGTGACTCAAGCTGTGCAACTCAGAGATGGCATAGTCTATTTTGTCCAACCGCCGAAACTTGTTGATGCGACAACTACTTACAAAGATGTGAACGTTTGGGGCGCAACTTACTATTTCACCATCAATGTGCCGGAGAATGCTGGAGAATCCCTCCAAAAAGTAACGATCGCACAAAAAGAGGGAGCAGAAAACATCCGCTATGACCTTAATGATACCCGCGCATTTGTCGGAACACCCAATCGCAAAGAAACCCAACTGAAACTAGGCCCAGTCACAAACGAGCGCAAGACACGCACGGTTATTGTAAACTTTGACCCGCCTGTGATTCCGGGACAGACAATTACAATCGCCCTCCGCCCTGTGAGTAATCCCAGCTTTTCTGGTGTCTACTTATTGGGTGTCACAGCATTTCCTGTAGGTGAAAAATCTCATGGTCAATTTCTTGGCTTTGGACGGTTTCAGTTCTACAACAATAGGGGAAGCTGGTGGTTTCGATAGAGGGGATAGGAATGGGGAATGGGGTATGGGAAATATTTTCTACAAGTACGGCGTTGGGAATGGGTGTGGAAATATTTGTGAGATGTGTGGAGAAGTTTTTGAATTAATTGAGTAGGTGTAAATTAGCTGTTTTTTTAACCTGTTTAATTTACACCCAACTTTCCCAATAAATTTCTCTTACTTGTCGCATTCGCTCAAAGTCGCTATCAGATGAAACAAGAGTCAATGAATGACGTAAAACTGTAGCAGCTATCCAGAGGTCATTTTCACTAATGCCTATGGTATTTAGTTTGGTTGTTTTACGTTTATTTTTTTCTTTTGGGCCGAATTGTTTGATAATTTCTGATTTAAAGTCACCGTAGATTTCTGTTGTTTCCTTGTCGATCCCGTATAGGTTAATTCGTTTGAGAAATGCATTAATTTTTATTAAATTAGCAGCTTTTTGATGTGAGTTTTGTGCCATAAAGTGCAACTCACCAGCAACAATAACACTGGTTGCTAATTGTACCTGACCAAGCGATCGCAAGTGATTTACAACGCTAGGCACACCTTCCATCAAGAAGGAACAGTGATTAGTATCCAAGAGATACATAATTAAAATTCTAGAGGTATCCGACTGTCATGAACTAGTTGCAGGCATTCTCTAATATCTGAACCTTCCCAACTGCCCACAAATTCTAATAAATCTTCAGCAGTAGAACCTGTTAAGGTATGCTCTGTTGTAAGCATCTGAGCAGATTGGCTATCTGAAGATATGCTGTTTGTTTGATATTTGGCTTGCAAAAATTGCACAAAGTCTAAAATTTCCTGTAATAAGGGTTCAGGTAATTTTTCTAGTTCTTGATTAATTTGTTCCTTAGTAGTCATTATTGGCCCTGTGTTTACAAGGTTCAAAAACTGGGTATTGATTTATATATTATCTAATGTCGATTGCGGTTTTTGTGTTTGGCAAGTATACGCCCTAGTGCATCGCCTATTTAAATGGATTAAGTAAATTGGAATCCAATGTTTTAATTACAACATTCTTGCCATCCTGATTCTCCGCAAGATAAGTAATAGCGAAGTTTTCCTGTCTTAAATCTTGTTTAATTTCATACCGATCGCGGTGTAACTTTTGTCCAGATGCCCAAGTCATTCGTTGATTATCTCAGAAAGTTATATTAATTTTTGCATATAGCCATTCTCCTGTGGATGTAATACAGGTTCTCTCAACAAATGTTCTGTAGCTTGTACAGCTGTTATGCTTGCTTCAAAAAATATAATATGACGCGATCGCAAAAGTTGTGTTATAAAAACGGGCAAAGTCTTACAAAATACGAAAATCTTTACTATGAAGCTTTTTCGGTAAATGCGTAATTTCTACACCAATGGAATCAAATGCTACTGTAAGCAATCAAGCTTTAGCGTTTAATCATCAGTAATCTTTAAAAAATTGAAAAAAATTATGTTAAGTATACCTATTAACTTAAATTTACCTCGTATACCCCATTTAATAACTTCTTTACCTGGGCCTCGCGCTCAAGCAATTGTACAACGCGATCGCGCCGTAACTTCCCCTTCTTATACCCGCGATTACCCGTTAGTTGTATCTCGCGGTCAGGGCTGTATGGTAGAAGATGTGGATGGCAATGTATTTCTGGATATGACCGCAGGTATTGCCGTTACCGCCACCGGACACGCCCACCCGGAAGTCGTCAAAGCGATTCAAGAACAGTCGGCGCGTTTGCTGCACATGTCAGGGACAGATTTTTATTATGAGCCGATGGTGGAACTAGCGGAACAATTGGCAATTCGCGCTCCCTTTCCCCAGCCACACAGTGATACTGGGTTTCCCGCAAAGATATTTTTTACCAATTCCGGGGCAGAATCCAACGAAGGAGCGATTAAACTAGCTCGATATTACACCAAGCGATCGCTAATCGTGGCATTCTTAGGTGCATTTCACGGACGCACTTATGGAGCAATGTCTCTCACTGGTTCCAAAGCAGTGCAGCGAGCTAACTTTGGGCCTTTAGTTCCTGGGGTTACTCATATTCCCTACGGAACTCACGCTAGCTTAGATTATCTGGAACAACAGCTATTTGGCACGATTTTACCACCGCAAGAAGTCGCGGCGATCGTAGTTGAGCCGATTCAAGGAGAGGGTGGATATATCGTCCCCGAAGATGGTTTTTTGCAGCGAATTCGGGAGATATGCGATCGCCACGGTATTCTGATGGTAGTGGATGAAGTGCAAGCAGGAATGGGGCGGACTGGTCGCCTATTTGCGATCGAGCATTGGGGTGTGATGCCTGATATCATTACCACTGCTAAAGGTATCGCTAGTGGTATGCCATTAGGAGCGATACTAGCTAGACCAGAGTTAATGACTTGGCCTCCCGGTTCTCACGCCACCACATTTGGTGGTAATCCCGTAGCTTGTGCTGCTGGTATTGCCACACTGCGACTGCTAGAAAGTGGTTTGATGACCAACGCTACCCAGATGGGAGAATTATTACAAGCTAGTCTTACCGAGTTGCATCAAAAATGTCCCAGAGTATCGTTGCCACGAGGTAAAGGTTTGATGGTAGCGGTAGATTTATTGGATGAACAGGGTAATCTCAATCATAAATTGCGCGATCGCATTATCCAAGAAGCTTTTTTACGAGGTTTATTATTACTAGGTTGCGGTAAAGCAGCAATTCGCTTCTGTCCACCTCTAGTTATCGACAGCGACCAAATTAAAATCGCCCTTCAGATTATCAGCGAGATTTTAAGTTCTTATACCAATTTGAAAAAAGAATGCGACAAATAGACCATTTGTAGAGACGCGATTCATCGCGTCTTTACCCAAGGATGTGTTGCAATCATTAATTTAACTGGTATTAAAAGATGAAGAGAGTGGGAAATAGGGTGCAGAAGGAGATTTCCTAACTTTTGACCCTTCCTTGACAAATGACAAATGACAAATAACTAATCTATATGAAAACCGAAATAGCCCTTCATTTATGGAAATTACTTTGGCAAGAATACAGTGCGAGGGTAAATCATGCTCGTACCTACCAGCAAATGATTACTACTGCGGGTGGGACTGTCGCCAACGACCACATCGCCTTTCGGTCTTTGCGTTTATTAGTAGATACTCCACAAGGTAAACTTAACTTGGGAATTGACTACCTTGGGCAACTTGCAGAAGCCTTGGGTTACGTGGCGGCTGGAGAATATACTTTTGCTCAAACCCATCTGTACGCCCGTCATTATCGTCATCAGCAGCAAGAGGAATTTAACTTGCCCAAACTGTTTATCAGCGAGTTGATTGTCGATGAATTACCTACTAATATTGCCCAACTCATCTCTAAAACAGTATCTTCAATCCCAAACGAACTCACCTCACCCCTTAATCTTCTCAAAAAAGATGGGAACATTGAAACCATCGCCAAACGACTCCAGCAAGTTTTCATCCGCCCTTGGCAACCTCCCCAACGTTCTGTTATCGAAGAGGTGAATCAGGTTACTCAGTATGGGGCTTGGGTGTTGCTGCACGGATATGCTGTCAACCACTTTACAGGCTATGTCAACGGACAGAATACTCCAGAATATCCAGACATAGATACTACCGCCAGTGCTTTAGCTAATCTGGGTGTACCAATGAAAGCAGAAATAGAGGGAAATGTTGGTTGTGGTTTGAGGCAAACTGCAACTCAAGCAGTAAGGTCAATGGTGACAGTGTTAGATGATGATAGTGGTGCAGAAATTCAGATTCCTTGGACTTACGCCTATTATGAAATTGCCCAACGCTATTTAGTAGAAGTGGAATCTGGAAAGCAGGTACTTTTTGATGCTTTTTTAGGAAGTAATGCCCAGCAATTGTTTGAAATGACTCGTCTATAGTCAACTAAAATACTTTTGGTTGCTGCCATAAGATGAGTTTCAATTCAGAGCAGTAGCAAGTCTCATCACTGATTTGCTGTTCGTGGTCAGCTATCCAATCATAAATTTGTGTAGCTTTTGCTAATGCCACTTTTTCTGATCGATAAAGCTGAGGAGTAGGGCAGTAGGCTTGGCCATTGATGTGTATAGCTGCAATCTGCCAATAATCGCTCTCTGGTACAATTTCTAAAAACCCGTTACTGTAAGCCTGGATTATTCCTATGTTCATCTACAACCATTAAACTTTCTAACATTGGCCACAACGAAGCCGATACCAGCCAATTCTTCTGAGTCAAAGCTGGAATCACCAGGGAATGCAGTAGCAAGCCCTACTAATGATTTTGGGTTCGTAATCAATAGAAATCTGAATTATTGGTCACTTTTTAGCTTTATTCCTTTATTGGCAGCAATAATGGCAAAAGGAATAGGCACAAGGGACTGGTGGCGCGGGTGCATTCGGATTGCCCAAACTCAGAGTGTACCGGGATGGATGATAATGTGTAGAGCGAACCCGCAACTAGCAGCGCTCACCCGAAATGACCGAACACAAGGAGTAAATTTATGATGTCTCGTCTGCTAACAGCTTTCCGGCAGCGATTCTTGCGGAGTATCGCTTTTGCAATACTCTTAACTTTGATTAGTAGTTTAATACTTCCTGGGGCTACTTGGGCTTCTTCTAGCCTGGGAGTTGATAATGGTCATCTTAGTTCTTGTCCGGCTTCAGACAACTGTGTTGTCAGTCAAAACGCAGATTCCAAACACGCCATCGACCCGATTCCCTATCATGTAGACCGAAATGCAGCCAGAGAAATCTTACTAAAAGTTATCGGCGTTGTTCCCCGTACAGAAATTGTAGAACAAACAGATAATTACATCCACGCTCTTTCTAAAAGCCGCATCTTCAAATTTGTTGATGATGTAGAGTTTTATTTACCTCCCCATGAGTCAGTAATTCATCTGCGCTCGGCATCTCGCGTGGGAGAGTCGGATCTCGGTGTCAACCGCAGACGATGCGAGCAAATTCGTCTGGCTCTACGTGATTTAAATATTTGATTTTTGTAAGCCGCACACTCGTGACTTCCAGTCATGAGTTAGGCACTCCATATTCTGTCTGAAACACTTTATTTAATTTGCATAATATTGAAAAAATAGCGTAAATGATAGTAATTTATGATAATATAAGGAGTCTTGGGCGATTAGCACAGGGGTAGCGCACATCCTTCACACGGATGGGGTCACTGGTTCAAATCCAGTATCGCCCACTCATACACAGTAAAGCTTTCAGCCAAACTAATTAACATATCCTTCAGTAAAGTATGCCATTTTATGACATCTTCTGAAAGGAGATTTTAGAATAATGCCTAGTTCATCACTCAGGGCAAAAAAAGATTGACTTACAAGCAAATATTATGCTATTTTCAATCAGGCCATTCGGTCGGTAATATTTTATTTATAGCAATTTTCAATTAAATAAATTCCCCCCTCCAAAAATTGCTCTAATGTCCAAAGGCGAAGAAACAAAAAGCAGGATTCTCCACCAAGCAGCTGAATTGTTTAACCAACAGGGTTATGCAGGCTCATCGATGTCAGACATCATGCGTGTTACTGGATTGCAAAAAGGAGGAATTTACAATCACTTCCAAAGCAAAGATGATCTGGCACTACAGGCTTTTGATTTTGCGATCGCTCGCATCAAACAGCATACTAGATTTGCATTACGAAGCAAACGCCACGCAGTAGAACGCCTGCAAGCAATCATTAGCATATTTAGTAGCTTCGCAGAAAATCCACCTATCAAGGGAGGGTGTCCACTACTGAATACTGCTGTGGAGAGTGATGATGCTCATCCGGCGCTGCGAGAACGTGCTCAACAAGCAATGAACTCTTGGCTGCATCTGATTCGTCGAATTATTGAAACGGGAATTGAAAAGGGTGAAATTTGCCCAGAAGTGAGTGCTGATGAAATCGCTACTATCATAATTGCAACATTAGAGGGAGCCATAATGATGAGCAAGCTTTATGGAGATTCTATTCATATGCACAGGGTAATTAATCACCTAAATCAGTACTTGGAAACTCACCTTTAAATTTATGGTACAAATCAAGGTATATGGTTTAGCAGATAAATTAAATCTTGTTAAAAGTGAACTATCAAATATAATCCATACCTCTGTCATTGAAGTTTTACAGCTTACCCCTGAAAAAAGATTTCACCGTTTTTTCCCACTGGATAAATCAGATTTTTACTATCCATCTGATAGATCAGATAATTATCTGATTATCGAAATTAGCATGTTTGAGGGGCGCTCAGTGGAAACAAAAAAACAGTTAATTCACCTGCTGATTAAAAATATTAATGAAAACTTGAATATTCCTGTGTACGATATTGAAATCACAATTTTTGAAACGCCAAAATATAACTGGGGAATTAGAGGTTTAACTGGTGATGAGTTAATTTTAAACTACAAAGTAGAAGTTTGAAACTATGATGCTCAATGGTTTCTTAGACAATTAATATTTACCAATGCTTAAAAGATAAAATTATTTTAAGCTTTTACAGACCGAGTGGACTTAAAAATTCTGGGAGAAAGAATGCTAGTAAATAAAAACTTACACAGACCATTAGAAGTAGTATTAGCAATTCCTGTAAAAACATACGACATTGACTTTATGGGAATAGTCAGCAATATTGTGTATATCAGATGGCTAGAGGATTTACGTTTAAAGTTTTTAGATGAACATTGGCGACTCAATCAACAAATTGAGCAAGGATATACACCGATTCTAGCTGGAACTGAAATTGAATATAAACGCCCGATAAAGATTATTGATCAAGTGATTGGGCGTTTATGGCTGAGTAATTTAGGACGCTTGAAGTGGACTGTACAAGCTGAAATTTTATCTAACAATGAGTTAGCAGCAGTGGCTAGTCAGAAGGGTGGTTTTGTCAGTTTGCAAAATAATCGTCTTGTTCCTATTCCAGAGGAATTACAGAATAAATATTTACAGTATCAACAAGGGATTCAGAAACTTTAACAATTAGAAGCGTTACTACTAACACACCAACTGAGATTTTTTCATAAATCAAATTCTTGTGCGTCAGATAGCGCTACGGAAGTGGGGTTAGTTGCACTTTATTAACATGGTAAACAGAAAGGAAAAGAGTTGGGTGAGCGTCTTACGAAAGTTGCCGAAAGCTATCTTTAAGAACATGAGGAGTAAGGAAAATTTCTCTTCGTTACTCCTCATAAGCTACTCCTTACACTTGCCTCAAGTACAACAGTTTACTGATGCACTAAACCTCTAACTAAAGATGCACATTATTGTTAAATAAAGAGGTATTTATCTAAACAGTTCTTATGGAGATACAATAGTCACACAGTATAAAAATATCAAGCTTATTGCTGGATACTAGCGATCATCAAAGCAACGTAAATCCATTTGTTAGATACATCATCTTACTTGGCATCAGCCAATATATTTTTGATGTCTGCTAGCTGCACTACTCCTGAAAAACTTGGACTATTAATTACAAAGAAAGGTGTGCCAGAAACAGCCAATTTTTCAGCTAGCTGGATATCTTGATTAATTGCGGGTGTGGCAAGAGTCAAGTCACGTTTAAATTTACCAAAATCCAAATTCAGGTTTTTAGCAATATCTAAATATAACGCTTCACCCAGTTGTTTTTGATTAGTAAATAGAGCATCATAATATTCCCAAAACTTACCCTGCTGATGTGCAGCCCAAGCCGCTGTCGCAGCTGGCAATGCTTCAGTATGAATTGAAGTCAGCGGTAAATTCTTGTAAACTAATCTTAAGTTATCTGGATACTTTGCTAACAAATTTTTCAAGGTTTTATGCGCCTCTGCACAATAGGGACATTGAAAATCTGAAAATTCTATCAGCACAGTTTTTGATTGAGTTGAACCTTTAGTGGGAGACTCACCAATGACGATTTGAGGATTCGTTTTGAAATCCTGTACAAATGCTTGCCGTAATTGTTTGATTTTCTGTTGTTGTTGCTGCTGATAGGCTTGAACAGATTCAATCATCACCTCTGGGTGTTCTCGGATAATTTGTAATACTTGCTGTTCCAACTTTGGATCAATGGTGCTGGTAGCTTGTGCAGGAAATGACCAAGTGATAAGCAAACAGAATAAACCTATTGCTGCCCAAGTACGTAGATATTGAACTAATCTACCCATACAAAAACTCATAAATACTTCTTTAAGGGGATTCTATACATTACTTGTTAAAAAAATCCAGCAATCATCCCAGCAAGTAAAATAAAACCAATCCACACATTTTGCCGGAACATCTCACCATAAACACGGTTAGGTAAATCTTGCTTTGTTAATCGTAGAGACTGCCAAACCCATCCGATAGTAGCAACTGCAAGGCTAATCCAGAAGGCTAAGTGCAGATTTATGATTATGCCTAACCAAGCCAATAACAAGATTGTGCCAGCAAAGAAAATTCCAATAGCGACAGGGGCATAATTTCCAAAAAATAGAGCGCTAGAATTAACACCAATGCGGCGATCGTCTTCCTTGTCGCTCATGGCGTAAACTGTATCAAATCCCAATGTCCACAGTACAGTCGCGCCCCAAAGTAACCAAGTTGGTTGGGAGATGGTTTGTGTGACTGCACTCCAGCTAATCAACACACCAAAACCCCAAGCAATGGAAAGTACCAGTTGCGGTACGGGAAACACCCGCTTTGCGCCTGGATAAAGCAGAATTACTGGCACTGCTGCCACACATAACCAGAAACTCAGGGGATTAAGATAAAAAGCCAAGACTGCTGCACATGTTAGCGAGACGATCGCAACTACAATCCCAACTTTCACAGACAAGGCGCGAGAAGCGAGGGGGCGATCGCGTGTTCTCTCCACTTCTGGATCAATATCCCGATCCCACAAATCATTGACTACGCAACCAGCCGCACTCGTGGCCAGAGTACCCAATATAATCACACCAACCAGAGGCAAAGGCGGTTTCCCCGAAGCTGCCAAAAATACAGCCCAAAGGGCAGGAATCATTAAAATTAACCGTCCTTCTGGTTTATGCCATCGCAAAAGCCGGATAATTGTAAGCCAAACTGGTTCCTGGGGGCGTTCTGGTGTCGTTAGCATAGAATTGGATACTGGGGATTGGGTACTGGGTACTGGGTACTGGGCATTGGGCATTGGGCATTAGTTATTTCTCACCTTGCTCCTATTTCCCATTCTCCATGCCCCATTCCCCATGCCCTATTCTTTAATTCACACATCTTTACATCTATAGAATAACGTTATTTGTTATTTGTAAAAACATAACCTCAAGTGGCAACTTTAAATATCTTTAAATAGTCACTAGGTTAGAAGCAGTAGGGTGAATATACTTAGCTCAATTACCCTCAGCCAAAAATGAAGATTGCTGAGTATTGTTAGTTTACTCAAAACTCAGTACTCAGTTTGAGCTAGTGTGTTGCAATAAATATCAGTGCCAGCTACCCCGACATACCACCGTTTGCCATCATTTCTTATAAAGAGAGAAAACTAGATGCTGAATTTAGTTTCGGCTAGCTGGGAGAGTGCTACAACTCAACCACCTAAGCAAGACCGGATTATTGCTGCCATTGACCTGGGAACAAATTCTTTACACATGGTAGTAGTGAAGATTGACCCCACACTACCAGCTTTCAGCATTATTGCCAGAGAAAAAGAAACTGTGAGACTTGGCGATCGCGATCTGACGACAGGGGAACTCAAACCGGAGATCATTAAAAAGGCGATCGCTGCTTTAGGACGTTTCCAAGAAGTTGCCAAAACTATCAACGTTGAAACAATCATCGCTGTGGCAACTAGTGCTGTGCGGGAAGCCCCCAATGGTAAGGATTTTTTGCACAAAATAGAAACGGAGTTGGGTTTAAGCGTTGACTTGATTTCTGGTCAAGAAGAAGCGCGGCGAATCTATCTTGGCGTGTTGTCGGGGATGGAATTTCACAACCAGCCCCACATGATTGTTGATATTGGCGGTGGTTCCACAGAGTTAGTTTTGGGCGATAGTCACCAAGCACGCACTCTCACCAGTACCAAAGTCGGTGCAGTGCGACTCACTAGCGAGTTAATCACTACCGATCCCATCAGCAACACTGAGTTTCAATATTTACAAGCATACGCACGCGGGATGTTAGAACGTTCTGTGGATGAGTTACTAACAAACCTAGAGTTTGGGGAATCTCCGCGTTTGGTAGGTACATCTGGCACAATTGAAACCCTGGCGATGATTCATGCGCGAGAAAAGTCAGGTGTCATTCCTTCCACACTCAACGGCTATCAGTTTAGTCTTAAAGACTTGCGAGAGTTGGTAAATCGCTTGCGGAAACTCAGTAATTCAGAAAAGGCTACCATTCCTGGGATGCCCGATAAACGATCTGAAGTTATACTTGCTGGCGCAGTAATATTACAGGAAGCGATGACCCTTTTGGGTAGTGAATCGGTCACAGTTTGTGAACGTTCTCTGAGGGAAGGCGTAATCGTAGACTGGATGCTAACCCACGGTTTAATTGAAGATAAGCTGCGCTATCAAAGTTCAGTTCGGGAACGGAATGTTCTCAAACTCGCTAATAAATACCATGTCAACTTAGAATATAGCGATCGCGTTGCAAAATTTGCCGAGAGTTTATTTGACCAAACTCAAGGTATTCTGCACCACTGGGGATCTGATGAACGACAACTGTTGTGGGCGGCTGCAATATTACACAATTGCGGTCATTATGTCAGCCATTCGTCTCACCACAAGCACTCATACTATCTAATTCGCAATGGTGAATTGCTTGGTTATACAGAAACCGAGATTGAAATCATTGCCAATTTAGCGCGTTATCATCGCAAATCGCCGCCTAAGAAAAAACATGAAAATTACCAGAGTTTGCTGACTAAACACCAGCGACAAATGATTAGTCAATTGAGTGCAATTCTCAGATTGGCGGTGGCATTAGATAGACGACAAATTGGTGCGATCGCTCAAGCCCAATGTGAGTATTATTCACAGTTTCGGCAGGTAAATTTGCTAATTTTCCCTTCTCAAACTGATGATGACTGTGCTTTAGAACTCTGGAGCTTAGATTATAAAAAAGGAGTATTTGAGGAAGAATTTGGAGTGAAATTAGTAGCGAGTTTAGAAAAGTCTAGCGTTACTAGCTTGTCTTAGAAACTAGGGTGCGTTAACGGAGTGTAACGCACCTGTACATAGTTTGTATGGAGTTTATCGCTTGAGTGAGATACAAGAACCCCAACCGAATAGCACTAAGAAAAGGTAAAATCGTTGAGGCAGCAGGGGGTGCTCTTGAGCTTCAGATCATTGGTGTCAACTTAAGCTAGAAATAGCTTCGCTGCGGGCTTCATAACCCGCCAGAGAATGAATTCTCTGGCTCATAGCTAAAGTCTACTGAAGTAGACTGAATATTTTTGGGGATATCTAGTCATCTGAAGATGACTTTCGCTATGATTCTTGGAACTGAAGTTCCTTGCGGGACTGACCTCACTTCCATTCCTATCTCCTAAAAAGTTAGGCTCAATATAAAAGCTTGGGGTAAAAATTAGATATATTTATCTAGTTACTTTTTAATTAGCAAAAAAGCGTCTATTATATCATAAGATGATTTATCTTAATATGCTTTTGAAATTTAATTAAACCTTCTATCTAATTTTGACATCCTACTTAAGTACCAATTTATAAACTGCCCTAAGAAGCATTTAAAAATAAAAATTACTAATTAGAATAGAATTAACAATCTATTTATATAGGTTATGTTGCTATTGGATATCTAAGCCGGGAAAACTTAGATATCCTTATATAAAATTTCAATAAAGCAGACTCAATTGGTCAGTTCTCTGCACTAGAGAAAACTCAGGTTTCAATGTATATATCGTACTACATTATTGTGATAATGTATCAGCTTTGGGAGTTATGCTCAATATCAAAGCTTAAGGTAAGTAAGTCGCCGAGAAAAATACAATGTATATGAAGAAATAATAAAGAAAGTAAGGTATGTTATGCCCTAGGTTAACGCACCTTGGATTGTTGACGGTGCATTGCACTGTGTGACACACACCCTACATTTAAATTCATCAACGTAGCTAGAAATAGCAGCAACGACTGACTTAAATAAATATGATGAATTTATCTGTCAAAGTTTGCAAACTCGGTTAAAAACAGCCAAGATTGTAACTTTAAAAATTGAAGTACCCAAAACCGAGTATCTTTGGATGAAATTTGCGGTTATGTTCTACTACTTCCTCTAGGCTAGGTTGTAGCTTGCTTCCCCGCAGAGTTACCTACGGTGTACACACAAGTCCTAAAAATCTGGCTTATTTCTCGTTCCTAGTCTCCGACTGGGAATGCATTCATTGAGTCTCTGACTCAATGTCTGACTAGAGTCAGAGCCTCTAATAGCCCATTCCCATGCTCTGCATGGGAACGAGATAGGGAGATAAATGAGAGAACAAAGGGAAATCGAGCTTTTTTAGACCTGTGTATACACCGTAGCCGCAGAGTTACGGAGCGAAACTTAACAAATCGCTGAAAATTTTGGGTTTCCTTCCTCAACCCAACCTGCACTTGAGTATTAATTCCTTCTCTCTCAGACGCTACACGAACACAAAACTACATAATTCGGTAAAATTGGGTAAAGCAATTTTTGCGCTTGTTAAACAAAGGCATCAGCAAACCCATGCAACTGAAACTCAGTGCATCTCGACTTCCCTTCGCCCCCCTCTTGTTAATTGCCCCCTTTTTCCTATGGGGGACGGCAATGGTAGCCATGAAAGGAGTGATACCCCACACCACACCGCTATTCATGGCGGGAGTACGTTTGATACCAGCAGGGATGTTAATTCTGATTGCAGCAGCATTTATGGGTAAACCTCAGCCTAGGGGTTGGGCTGCATGGCTGTGGATTGCCTTATTTGCCCTTGTAGATGGGACGCTATTTCAAGGCTTTTTGGCAGAGGGATTAGTCAGAACCACTGCGGGGTTAGGGTCTGTGATGATTGACTCGCAACCCTTGGCTGTTGCCTTACTATCGTTGTGGCTATTCCAAGAACACATTGGTTTTTGGGGATGGCTAGGATTAGGCTTAGGAGTCACGGGCATTAGTTTAATTGGCTTACCTGATGAGTTGATTTTACATTTTCTCGACTCAGGGGTGAATGTCACAATTGGCAACTGGCAAGATTTGTTTGCTAGTGGCGAGTGGTTGATGCTGTTAGCTGCGCTATCAATGGCAGTGGGAACAGTGTTGATTCGGTTTGTGTGCCGATATGCTGACCCAGTAAGTGCTACAGGATGGCACATGATTTTGGGTGGATTGCCACTATGGGGAGTTTCATCAGTTGTCGAATCCCAGCAGTGGGAGAATCTCGGAGGATATGATTTATTGGCTTTGGGTTATGCTACCGTATTTGGCAGTGCGATCGCTTATGGGTTATTTTTCTACTTTGCTTCTAGTGGCAGTCTCACCAGTCTTAGTTCCCTGACATTCCTCACGCCCGTTTTTGCCCTACTATTTGGCAATCTCTTCCTCTCAGAAGTCCTCAGTCCGTTGCAGTGGATAGGAGTATTTCTCACTTTAATTAGCATCTATCTCATTAATCAACGTGATACTTTAGGAGCGCAGAACGACACGGTTACTGTCGGCGAAATAGCAAATATACAGCAACCAGTTTTAGAAGCATCTACTAAAAAATTAAATCCCATAACCCTAACAGTCAGAGAATCTGAATCAGAAATTTGACCCTAACTCGTTCAAAAGGAGTGGGGAGTGCTGAGTGGGAAATCTCACTTCTTGACTCGGAAATGGCTCAATGCCCCGCTACCACTAACTGAACTGTTTTGCCCAATGACAAATGACAAATGACAAATAAAAAATGACAATTAACATTTGGTCATCTAGAAGCTATTGTGGTATCGAAGACTTCAAAAGCACGTTTAGGCTGAAACTTGCAATATGAGGCTATGCCGTTCCTCAATTCTTATATTTACCTGTTTTTCTTGTGTGGGTTTTTATCCAATTCGCCCAAGCACAGCTACACCTAACCTAGCACCTAAAATTTTAGAACTTGCACAAGCTAGTTCGAGAGTTACTGCTAGTCCAAATGTTTTGAGATATGGTAGTCGAAAATCAGATGTGCAGATATTACAAACCCAATTAAAGCAGTTGGGATACTACAGTGGCGCTGTAGATGGACAGTACAACGCCGGTACGGAAACCGCTGTAGCTAAATTCCAGAAAGCAAAGGGTTTACAAGTAGATGGTCTTGCTGGTCTGACGACCAGAGAGAGACTGCAAGCAGATTTGGTAGCTAAAAATCAGATTGTCACTTCTCCAATAATCACCTCTCCAATTGTCGCCCCTTCTGCTCCAACCTCCCCAGTAACTACAACACCCAAAGAAACTGAGAGAGGTATTGTCTGGTGGTTAATATTTGCCATTGGAGTCCTGGGATGTATGGGGGCACTTTTTTACCTGCTAAGGTGGTTTCGTCAGGTTAAACAAGTTCAAAAGTCCGAAATATTAGATGATAAAAGTCTGACTGAAGTGAATATAGAACCGATTAAACTACACTTACCAGAGATAGCAAATAATCCACAAACAGCTACACCACCACTGTCTACAAAATTGCTACTACCAGAAAAAACTTCCCGGCTTGCTAAACTCAATATCGTTGATGAGTTAATTCAAGACTTACGCAGTTCTGACCCAACGAAGCGGCGCAAGGCTATTTGGGATTTGGGTCAGCAGGGAGATTCGCGGGCAATTCAGCCGATGGTTGACCTGATGATTGATGCTGATTCTCAAGAAAGCAGTTTAATTTTGGCAGCTTTGTCAGAAATTGGCATCCGCACACTCAAACCGATGAACCGTGGTTTAGCAATTTCACTGCAAGATGAAAGTCCACAAGTGCGGCAAAATGCGATTCGTGACCTGACGCGTGTTTATGACATGATGGGTCAAATGAGTCAGATGTTGCGCCATGCCCTGGAAGACCCAGATGCCGAAGTGCAAGCAACAGCACGATATGCTTTAACTCAGATGAATCGAATGCGTGGCTTATCAGAACAACAAAGTTTAACGGAAGATTCACACAACGATTCACAACAATAGAGCAAGAGCTATTGAATTTTAGATTTTAGATTTTAGATTTTAGATTTTTCTTTCAATCCAAAATCCAAAATCTCGGTTGTGCTGGAAGTGCAACAAGTTGAAATCTGCTGTCAGCCTAAAAATATTTCAACTGGATTTGGATATTGGTATCCGGGCCTGCCACTAAAAATGCTGCTTCGCTAAATTTGGGCGCTCTTGCCAGAATTTCTGGGTTGCTGGAAAATCCAAAGCCTTCGCTTGGTATACCAAGAAGATTGCTATTGAGAGTGCGGTCATTATTTTGATCGTGGAAGACAGCAACGGCGTACCTACCTGCTTTCAAGTTATCAAAGGTAAGGGGGAAGGGAGTGTCAGTAATTTTGGTACACTGCTTTTGTAAGACGCGATCGCGATCGCCAGGAAATCCTTCACTGCTAGCAAATATACTGGCACAGATTTGTCCTTCTTTATTCTTAAAGCCATCAATTTCCACGGTAAGTTTGCCGTTAAAATTTGCCTTGGCGTCAAATGACCATACCAGATTTCCCAGAACTGCCAATAGCAGCACAGTAACTCTCAATCCTCTCACCATAAAATTTCTACAATGTAAAATAAGTTTTCACGTTGATTCAGATCACGCAGACTCATCGTGAGATTACATTATTCGGTCAATAATCGCAAGCATCCTGCTATATTTTTTCTATAGATGGCTGCCTCCTGCCCTCTGCCTCCAACATCCTCGATAAAAAATTAGAAAAGTAGGGGGTATAAAACCCCCTACTTTTTCCCGCTTGGATAGAGAATTTTGCGGAATCAGTTCAATCTACTAATAGTGTGTTGGTAGCTCACATGGGAAACCAAAAAATATTTACCCTACAATCTCCCAATTGAGCCTTGTCCTTCAGAAAATCCAGTTGGATCACCTTCTTTGAGAAATCCACTGTAGGCTTCCATACCGTGTTCACCGATATCCAAACCTTCTAATTCCTCTTCTTTAGATACTCTGATACCTAAAGTAGCTTTCAGTGCCAGCCAAAAAATACTACTGAGTAAAACAGTGAAGCCACCTACTGAGACAACGCCTAGCAACTGAACACCTAACTGTCCCAAGCCACCACCTGCAAATAAACCTTTTTCTGGGCCAAGTGCATACCAGGAATAAACACCAGGGCCGACAGACCATAGACCTACTGCTAGGGTTCCCCAAATACCACAAACTAGGTGAACTGAGGTAGCTCCTACTGGGTCATCAATGCCAAGTTTGTCAAAGAATGTTACAGAGAAAACTACCAATACTCCAGCAATGAAGCCAATTAATAAAGAGCTAGGGATATTTACGTAAGCACAAGCCGCTGTAATACCAACTAAGCCAGCCAAAATACCATTGATAATCATTGACAGGTCTGGTTTACCTAAGTACAACCAAGCTGTAATAGTAGCGGCAATTCCACCGGCAGCAGCAGCCATGTTAGTGGTTAGAGCAATGTGACTGATCGCACCAGGATCGGCAGCCATTACAGAACCGGGGTTGAAGCCAAACCAGCCCAACCACAGGATCAAACAGCCCAAGGTAGCAATACTCATGTTGTGACCGGGCAGTGCTACAACTTGCTTGTCTTGATATTTACCAAGACGGGGCCCAAGAAATGCTGCTCCCATCAAAGCTGCCCAGCCACCTACGGAGTGAACCACTGTAGAACCGGCAAAATCCCAAAAGCCTCTGTCTGCTAGCCAACCACCACCCCAAATCCAATGTCCGGTAATGGGATAGGCAATACCTACAAGTAAGAGGCTGAAAATTAGGAAGTCAGCAAACTTAATCCGTTCGGCTACTGCACCAGAAACGATTGTTGCTGCTGTTCCAGCAAATACTAGCTGGAATAAAAACTTGGCTGCTAAAGGTACACCAGCCCAATTAATAGCACCGAAGACACCTTTATAAGCGTCTCCTGTGGCGGGACTGTTATCTGTTCCTCCTAAGAAAAACCCATTCAATCCAATGAAGTCGTTACCATCACCGAACATTAAGGCAAAACCGATGGCCCAAAAGGCAACGGTGGACAGAGCAAATACAATCAAGTTTTTGGAAAGAACGTTGACAGCATTTTTCTGACGACAGAAGCCCGTCTCTAACATACAAAAACCAGCGTTCATGAAGAACACTAAAAAGGCTGCGATCGCAACCCACAGGGTATCAAGAGCAACTTTAAGTTCTGCTGTCGTCGGCCCTGCGGCTGGAGTCTGAGCGACTGCGGCATAACCCCAACCCAACACAATCAAACAAGCTATAGGTAAACAAGCTTGCCAACTGGGAGAAAGCCGCTTCATTACTCGATCAAATAGCTTGACTTTAGAGTTGGGTTGTGAGTTGATAGCGTGATTTCTCGCAGACGAATACCTATTTTTTGTTTTCGATTTTTGTTTGTACATGAATTTGAGCATCATCCTCTAAACCATCCTTAAAAAAGGGAAAAGACAGGTTAAACAGAAAAAAACTAGCGTCCGAAGTTAGATCCAGTGGTTTTTGATATTTTTCCTTTAGACCACTTGTTTAAAAAACAGAAACTCAAATAACCTTAATAGGAGTTTAAGAAACTATTGGCACATCTGTAAATATTTTTTGTAGTTCTTCGTAAGAAATTTATGATGTAGTTTCTGAAATAGTCAAGTCTTCTTCACTTAATCTTTAATCTTTTGAAGAAGGGTTTTTGGCGAGTAAATTGCCCAAAATTGTCTTGATAATCTCAATGAAAAATACAGTAGGAAGTGACAACAAATTTGTGCAATATGAATTATGACTACTGTAAAATGGCTGTTTTTCAGCTAAAAGCGTGATTGTTCGCTCTCTTCGGTGTCGAAACCGCTGACTCCAGGAGTCTGAGTGCGATTTTTGTCTTCTTCTTCAATAAATTCCTTGATCGCATAAACATCAGGCCATACTGACGCGCCATGTTCATAGAAATCAATCCCAATGCGATCGCCTTCAGGATGGACACGTAGGCGTCCCAGTGCTTTTAGACCACCGAACATCAAAAAGCTAAAGCCAACAGTAAAAACTGCGATCGCTACTAGGCCCAAAAGTTGTATACCTAATAAATCAAAGCCACCACCTAAAAATAACCCTGCTTTTTTGTTGAGGGTGAGTTCTCCTTGACCTAAAAAGCCAACGGATAGAGTACCCATCATGCCATTAATCCCATGTACAGCAAATGCCCCCACCGGATCATCAATGTGAAGTGACTCAATCAAATCCACTCCCAAAGTAACCAAAATACCACCCGTTAAACCAATCAAAACCGCAGCCCAAGGTAAAACATAGGCGCAAGAAGCTGTAATTGCCACTAATCCTGCTAGGGAACCATTGAGAGAATAAACCAAATCCCAGTTACCTGTGCGGGTATATTGAAAAATTAGCGCTGATAATGCTCCGGCTCCAGCGGACAGTGTGGTGTTAACTGTGACCAAACCAATCAATCCTGGATTCCCAGTGCTGAGGGTTGAACCAGGGTTAAACCCATACCAGCCAAACCATAGAATCATTGTTCCGAGAGTTGCTAGACCTAAATTGTGTGCTGGTGGTAATCTTCCCCAACCAGGACGATCAGGACGGGAACCAAGCAAATAAGCACCTACTAGTGCTGTCCAGCCACCAACGGTGTGAACAACAGAACTACCAGCAAAGTCGTGATAGCTCAATTTGGCTAACCAACCGCCAGAGTTCCAAACCCAGTGAACAATGATTGGGTAGCTAATCGCTCCCATAATGCCGCTGTAAATTAAGTCGCCAATAAAGTCGGTTCTTCCAGCCATTGAACCAGTGGTGATTGTACTGGCGGTAGCAGCAAAGGCAAACTGGAAGAAGAACAAGGTATAAGTATTGATGGCGGCTGTAGAACCTGGCGCACCTAATATATAGCTACCATCAGCACCAGGTAGCTGACTGAGGAAAAAGTTATCTATGCCAACTAACCCGCCAGCACTTGTACCAAAGGCAATCCCAAAGCCGATTCCCCACCACACTAAAATAGTTACAGCGGCATCAATGAAGTTTTCTAGTAAAACATTAACTACACCTCTTTGCCGGATCAAACCTGCTTCTAACATAGCAAAGCCGGTTTGCATGAAAAATACTAAAAATCCAGTGATTAGTACCCAGATAGTATCAATAGAAATTTGCAGTTTCGTTGTAGTTTCAGATAAAGACTGAACACTGGGAGGATCTACCGCCTGTACAATTGTGGGGGCAAAAACTGCGAACACCATTGAAGCGATCGCTAGCGCCAGTAGGCGATGCCAGGGTCGAATATGCTTATTCATTGCTACTTTTTCCTGCTGGAAAAGCGGTAATTGATGTTGGTAATAGACTTAGCAAAATCAATTAACTTAATTAGGTTGACTAAGTAAGATTTTAGAAACCACTTTGGTCAATCATTATCTCATTATCTGTGTCAGTTATTTTTGTGGGAACCAACTTTTTCTAATATCAAAAACTCTGATCAAAAAAACATAAACATTCCTTCACAGAAATTATGAGACTACTTCTTGTTTCACTTTGGTAAATTTATGCCTAAACGGATAAATTTGATTGATTGTCTATTTACTTACACCAAAAAACTGTATCGTAGAGTACATTTTTTCAATTCTGTTATGGAGGATAGCTGCTGATAGAACAAAACAAGTGACTATATCCTTTATGGCTAAGTATTTTCCGATATCAGCATCGGAAAATTATATATACAATTAACTTTTTATACAAAAAGTTAATTACTTGTTACTTTAAAGATGCGTTGAAAACCAATAATTTTCCTAATTCATCTCTGCGAGAAAAGGTTTGTATTAAAAGCAACGCAGATTTCCAAAACCGATCCTGAGTCGAGGTATTGATAGAAGAGTGATCACAGGCGATCGCTATTTTAATTGATCGGGTGTACCAGTTGAGTAGAGACGCGCCGCCTCCTGGCTGATTCTTAGACATCGCCTAACCGAGTAGCAATCAGTAAGGGAAGCATCTATCGAAACTCCCATACAAGCTTGTAGCCTGAGTTAAACAGAATCGTATGGGTAACAAGCCTAACAAACCTAAATTCCTTAAACAAACCGGGTTTAGAGTACCTGTAATATGGGAGACTTGGCAATATTCCCTATAAATCAGATTCAAGATGAGCAACACAATTTCAGACATTGCAGTTAAGACCATCAATGGTGAAGATAAGCAATTAAACGACTACACCGGGAAGGTACTCTTAATTGTGAATGTGGCTTCCTACTGCGGTTATACTTCTCAATATGAGGGGTTAGAAAAGTTGAACCAGAAGTATGGGGAAACAGGATTACGTATTTTAGGATTCCCTTGTAACGATTTTGGAGCGCAAGAACCAGGAAGCAATGAAGAAATTGTGCAATTCTGCACAAGTAAATATGGCGTTAGCTTTGAACTATTCGATAAAGTTCATGCCAAAGGCTCACAGCAGCATCCACTTTATGAACGACTTACCAAAGCCGTTGAGCCAACGGGAACTGTTGCTTGGAACTTTGAAAAATTTTTAGTTAATAAACAAGGTGAAGTAGTCGCTCGATTTAATAGTAGCGTCCAGCCAAATTCACCAGAGATAATTGCCGCAATTGAGAAAGAATTAGCAAAATAGTCATTAGTCATTAGTCATTAGGTAAAAATTTTTGTACTATTAACTATTGACTGTTAGTTCTGGACTGTTAAATTGATTGACGTCCAGTTCTTTAATTGAGAATATTGTCTCAATGAGTAGTTTAATTTATTTGTGTCGAATTTGTCATGAACGTTGCAATCATTGGTTGTGGTTATGTTGGTTATAAAGTTGCTCAATACTGGCATCAAAATATGAATTTTGTTGTTAGTGTAACCACAACTTCCCCTGAGCGTGTCCCTACATTACAATCAGTATCCCAAAAAGTTGTAGTTACCTATGGGAATAACTTAGATAGTCTAAAATCAGTTTTGCACAATCAAGATGTTGTCCTTTTGAGTGTTGGTGCAAAAGGTGGAGAAGTTTATGAAGAAACTTATCTACAAACTGCCCAGACTTTAGTTTCATCCTTGCAGCAAATTCAAAGTGTAAAACAATTAATATACACAGGTAGTTATGCTGTGTATGGTGACAGAAATGGTGTATGGGTAGATGAAGAAACGCCACTCGCACCGGCTAATTTAAATGCACAAATCCTCCGGAAAACAGAGGACGTTTTGCTATCAGCATCTACCGAAAATCTCCGTGTTTGTATCTTCCGCTTAGGAGGAATTTATGGGACTGGTAGGGAACTAGTGAAAATATTTAGTAGATATTCTGATACAGTCCGTCCTGGCAATGGCGAAGATACCACGAATTGGATTCATCTAGATGATATTGTTGGTGCAATAGAATTTGCCCGTCAACGTCGGTTACAAGGGATTTATAATCTAGTAGATGATGCACATCTCACTAGCCGAGAATTGTTAGATAGCTTATTTGAAAAACATAATTTACCCAAAGTAAAATGGGATACTTCTGTCAAGAGTACCCGCCCATATAATGCTTGGGTATCGAATGAAAAGCTCAAAGAGGCTGGATACCAGTTCATTCATCCACAGATAATTTTTTAGGAAGTATTAACCACTAGGAATTATGCAACCATCTGCTGTAGCGAACACAACAAATTTGACAGCATCTCCTAGCCAGTTTTACAGTTGGCAGAATTATCGTTGCGCCTACGAAATTCATCAACCAATTAATACAACATCTGAAGGCGTTCCTTTACTGTTAATTCATCCGATTGGCGTCGGATTGTCGCGGCAATTTTGGCAGCGATTTTGTCGCGAATGGTATGATAGAGGTCAGCGTAATTCAATTTACAATCCTGATTTACTAGGATGTGGTGAAAGTGATATGCCTCATATAGCTTACACTCCTAGTGATTGGGCAGAACAGTTGCAGTACTTTTTACAAACAGTAGTGCAAAGACCTGTCATTGTAGTAGTACAAGGTGCTTTATTACCAGTTGCTATCCAATTAGTCCAAAAGGAATCAAATTTAATTGCCGGACTGGTACTTTCTGGGCCACCAGCGTGGGATTTGATGACAAATAAACCACCAAAATGGCAGGAAAAATTCCTTTGGAATGTCTTAGATTCACCTTTTGGGAGTGCTTTTTATCGCTATGCACGCACCCAAACATTTTTGCGTTCTTTTTCAACTCGTCAACTCTTTGCTTCTGAGAATGCTGTAGATGCAGAGTGGTTGAATACATTGATTGCAGGTGCAGAAAATCTTGCTAGTCGCCATGCAGTGTTTTCTTTTTTAGCAGGATTTTGGCGACAGGATTATACTAGTTTTATCGCCTCTATTGAGCAACCAACATTAGCGGTTATGGGAGAAACTGCATCGAGTATTAGCCAAGACAATAAAAAAGAAACGCCAGATGAACGCTTGGCCCACTACCTCGCTTGTTTGCCTCAAGGTCGAGGTATAAAAATAAATGGGCGGAATGTTTTACCCTATGAATCAACTGCTGAATTTGTAGCTGCGATCGCGACCTTTATTAATGAAGTTTCTTAGCTAATTGATAGTTAGATCATACCAGTTCTCCCATGATAGGTTATGACTGGAATTGATTACTAAAGGCAAGCAAAATTATGTTCCCCAATCGCCGAGGACAAAGAGTTCCCAATGTCACTTTTCATACTCGTCTGGACAACCAGTGGGTAGATGTGACAACCGATGAATTGTTTGCTGATAAGACAGTGGTTGTCTTCTCTTTACCAGGTGCTTATACTCCGACTTGTTCATCAACTCATCTCCCTGGCTATAACGAGTTGGCTGGGGTTTTCAAAGAAAATGGTGTCGATGACATTATCTGTATTTCTGTCAATGATGCCTTTGTGATGAACGAGTGGGCAAAGGATCAAGAAGCAGAAAATATCACACTAATCCCTGATGGTAATGGTGAATTTACTGAAGGCATGGGTATGCTGGTAGATAAATCAGACTTGGGGTTTGGGAAGCGATCGTGGCGCTACTCGATGCTGGTGAAAGATGGTGTAATTAACCAAATGTTTATTGAGCCAGATGAGCCAGGAGATCCCTTTAAGGTGTCCGATGCTGAAACAATGCTCAGATATCTCAATCCCCAAGCAGTGAAGCCTGAAATAGTTTCCCTGTTTGCGAAAGTCGGTTGTCCTTTCTGTGCCCGTGCGAAAGCGATGCTCAAGGAACATGGCATGAACTACGAAGAAATTACCTTGGGTAAAGATATCACCACACGGTCTTTACGAGCAGTTACAGGTGCGACAACAGTTCCTCAAGTATTTATCGATGGTAAATTAATAGGTGGTTCTGAAGCACTAGAAGCTTACTTTGCTTCTAAATAGGTTTCAGTGGGCGCACACAGCTGTCACCTATATCAACTTCAGATGAAGTCATGGTATTTTGACCGCAGCCTGATTTGTAAGAATTGAAATAAAATCCCCGACTTCTTTGAAAAGTCGGGGATTTTATTTCTCAAAAGTCAGTAATTAATAAATCTTCAGATAAATAGATGTATTTTTGCCTAGCTATTCACTACCGATCATATAAAATTAATTCTGATTAAACTTCAATTTATTCAAAAAAATATGTTTGCTAGAATTCGCCGTCTTTTGAGTCAGTTTTTTAGTAAATCAAGAAAAATCAACAACGAACCACTGAATAAGGTGAGTTTGATAGTCGTTATTATAATTGATATTTTTATCTTAATTAATGTTTTTACTGGACTCGATGATATTAGCAGATGGTATATCAGCCCAACTGAGGCTTATCCATGTTATTCAGAGTGGCAAAATTACCGAGTAAAAACTACTCAAGATAAAGACTATGAAATTGTTAAACTTTCATTGCCATATAACACGAGGAATCAACTGAGTTTTCAGCAAAACTATCAACAAGCTGAAGTAGGTCATCTGGGTAAGGTTTCTATAACGTGCTTGCAATATGCAGACTACAAAGATAAAATTAACAATCCTGAAAAGCAGCAAATCATCAGAACTATTGATCAGAGACAAGCTAAAATAAATACCCTTGAACAAGCCAATAGCACTATTAAATCCCAATATGACTCAACGCTTTTAGAAAAAATTGCAGGTCAGGGTCGTGAACAATCAATTAATCAAGTCAGTGCTGAAAAAGCTAAACAGACATTAGAACAAAATAATCGCCAAATTTCTACTCTTAAACAAGAAATTTCTACTCTTAAAAATGAACTGCTTGCCAAACCGGAAAGTATTAGTTTTATAGCTTTTCTTAAAAATGACAATCAATTCCGGGAAGTTGACAAAGGCTATCAGCAAGCGTCATTTTGGTATCCAAGTATCCAGCTTGCTTTTCAGTCGCTCTTTCTTCTACCATTGATTATTATTGCCTTATCAGTTCACAAATTTGCCCAAAGAAGAGGATATGGACTCATCTCGTTAATTAGCTGGCATTTGCTAGTTATATTTTTTATTCCACTAATCGTTAAAATATTTGAATTTCTTCAAATAGGTGTAATATTTAAATTTCTATTTGAGATTATTAGTGCCCTTTTTGGTGGTTTGCTTTTCCTGATAAATTATGTTTATATCTTGCTGATTCCAATTATTGGTTTTGGAATTATCCAGTTTTTTCAAAAAGTTGTCTTTAATACTAAAGTTCAGGCAGCTAATAGAGTCCAAAAATCACGCTGTGTCAATTGTGCCAAGAAAATTCAACATCTTGATACCTACTGTCCGCACTGTGGTTATTATCAGTATATTGAATGCCAAAACTGTCACAATCTTACTTATAAACATTTGTCATACTGTAAACATTGTGGAACTTCTCAAGATTCCATTCAGGAGGCAGGAGGCAGGGGGCAGGAGGCAGGAGGAACCCACGTTTAAAAACATGGGATTGAAGTAAGGACACTTTGTGCCGCTACGCTAACGCGCTGCGCGTCTCGGTACAATTCTTTTTTTAAACTGGGCAATAACCCAGCAACTTTAGTTTTAATTGATACTCCTAACCTCCTGCCCTCTGCCTCCTAACTCCTGCCTTTTTGTAATTTGTAATCAGTGAAGTCGTTGTTCAGTCTTTTTAACTTAGATATGGAAAAAGAGAAAATAGCTAATAAAGAGAGTCAGTCGCCGCTTTATTTTCTGAAAAACTTGTTGATTGCTCATTGGCGATCGCTCTTACTCCTCTTAATCGGAGTATATTTACCTTTGCAGGTCTTTGAAATCCTGACAGCGAAGATATGGGAGAATGAAGCAGGTTTTCCGTGGGATGTGCCTATTTTGTTAGCAGTTCATTCTACAGCAAACCCACAGCTTGATTTTTTAGCCGTGACGCTAGCTATAATTGGGTTGCCTTGGACGGCGATACCGATTTTAGGTGCGATCGCAATAATACTACTACGTCAAAAACGCTGGCGATCGCTAGCTTATTTACTCACCGCCTCATTGGGAAGTGTGATCATCAACCGCACAGCAAAGGAATTAATGCATCGAGTGCGTCCACAATTGTGGCAGTCCATTACACCTGAGTCTAGTTTTTCATTTCCCAGTGCTCATGCCATGACGAGTATAACTTTGGTAGCAATTTTGCTATTCTTTACTTGGGCTAGTTCCTGGCGCTGGTTGGTGATCGTATTGGGTAGCTTATACATCATAGCTATTGCGTGGTGTCGTATCTATCTGGGGGTTCATTTTCCTAGTGACATTCTCGCAGGTTGGATGGTTGCATTAGGTTGGACAATTGGCGTCAGTCTAATTATCAAACCGTATAGAACTCAAAAATCCCTCAATAGCGATCGCCCCAAAGATGAAATTACCTTACTCCCTGAATAAAGAAAAATGTGCGGGATGAGGCAAAAACTCAAGAAAATACTCATCGCTGGGGTAGGAAGAATTTACCAGCGGGTATTGTAGATAATTTGTTGGAAGTTGTATTTATTCAGCAAAGCTTTCAAGTTGGGGCGACATTATTTCGCCGTAAAACATTGCAAGAATTAGGATATATGCAACCAAATCTCCAAAATTGTGAGGATAACGATTTATTTGTGCGTCTGGCTTTAGCTGGGAAAAATGGCTACTACTTACCAGAATTATTGATGGAATATCGCACTCATGCAGAGCAGCAAGGTATTAATCGAGCGATTCCTTATTCATTTCATAAAATCCGGTATTTAGAAAATTATAAATTTGAGTCTGAAAAAATAGAGGCAATCAGGAAAAATCGTCTAACTGAAACGCAATTATTATTAGGTTTGCGTTTAATTGAAAAGGGTGAAACGCAAAAAGGCAGAGAGCTAGTTTTAGCAGGACAGTCTTTTTCGACTGCTAAAGCTTGGACTGGTTTAACTTTATCGTTGTTATCAGTTGGGTTGCGAGGTAAGGCATTTAATGCACTGCGACAAGTGCGGGGTTAAGGTATGAGAATGCTTTGATGCAGAAGCATAAATAAAATTATGCAATGTAAAACTCTGCATAATGTACTTTACTAATTTCTTTAGTCAATTATTTTCTGACCACCGATCAACTATTTCGAGCATTTTTTCAATACTTATGGCTTTAACCATCCCTTTACCACGCGGTATTTTAACCCTTTCTACTACATCATTCAATGATTGAAATTGTTTCTTATTACGCTCATTTTCTACTATTTCTGCTATCTGAGAAGCTTTTTTTTGATTAAAACCAGCATTTTGTAATTTTGAGACAATTTTCACTTGACTAAGTGTTTTAAAAACTTCTATTGCTTCAGTCTTATCAGCCATCTGCTTTTTAAGCTCTTTAACTTCATGTTCTAACTTTGCATTAGTAGTTGCTTGCTCTAATATTTGGTTCGTTATCTTTTCAAAACGTGATTCCAAATTTATTAAAAATTGTTCTATCTCTTTTGATTGTGAAGATGTCTTTTCTGAAGAATCAGCTTTTTGTTGTCTAAATAATTGAACTTGTTTTGTTAAAGTTTCCTCATTCTCAGACTCAATAATAAATGCTCCAATCATTTCGCCCTTATGAGGCTCTATCTCTCTAGCCCTAGCAGCAGCATGATATTCAAAGTGTCCATTAACTACCTCAAAGGAATTGATACTTGAGCGACGAATAACTATAGGGTTAATAACTCCCGCCGCTTCTAAAATAAGATTTGCTGCCTGTTCTAGTTCATAATCTGCAAAACTTGAACGAGGTACAGTAGAAGTAATTTTCTTGATAGCAACAAGTGATGTAGATAATTTCATTAATTCAACCCTATTTTTTGCAAAACTTCTATTGCTAATAATTCAAATTCTTGTGCAGCAGTTGAATCTGGCTTAAAATCAAGCACAGAAATAGGATCAGCCACCTCCATATCTCCTATCATAAGAAACCTCTCAGCGCATTTTGCCAGGTCATCTCTATCATAAATTACCGTATTCATCATCTCAAAATCATACCGTTTTGGAATAGCTTCGAGTCGTTTGGGTAAAGTATGTTTAACAAACTGGTTATTAGTAGATATTTTGCAAGCTAATACGCCTAGAATTTCAATTTGAGGCTTTCTTATTTGTTTTCTAAATCCATTTATCTTTTTGAGAAATTCCCTAACGTTTATTAGTCCTTGATTAGCGAATGGTTTGAGATCAGAAGGAATAATAAGATAGTCAGCAGTAATGAGAGCAATTCTAGCATACAGATTTAATGAAGGAGGAGTATCAATCAATACTACATCATATTCTTCTGCTACTGCATCTAGTTTTTGAGCAAGCATCATTTTACTATCTTCTTGCTGAATTAACTCATTTTCATAATTCATCAAACTAATATGAGAAGGAACAACGCTAATTTCTGGATTTGTGAATTGGGATTTTCTGGCGACTTCATTTATAGGAAAAAAATCTTCTGATTGCAAAATATGACGAATATTAGAATCTTTGATATCATCAAACTCTTCATCATCAAATTTTACTAAACCAGTAGCAAATGTAGTGTTGGCTTGACTATCTAAATCAATAACTAGAACTCTTTTACCCTTCTTTCTAATAGCAGCAGCTAGATTAACTACAGTTGTTGTCTTACCAACGCCACCTTTATTATGATAAACCGCGATTGTTTTCATTGAATGCTCCCTTTGCGTTTCAAATTTGGAATTATTTTCAGTTATCGGAACTTTTGGTTTATTTACTAACTGTCCTTCTTTTAGGCTCTCTCTACCAATTAAACCTTTAAGATTTTCTAGTTTAGTTTCAACTTCCTTTCCAGGACACTGAAATACTAGTTGAATATCATATTGCAATTTCTGATAAATTCTAATCTCTTTGCCATTAGTCAACAATCCATACCTGACATTCAAGCTGGTTAAATAATGCCTGAGTCGGGGGACATGATTATTTAAGTTTTGTTTGGGATGCTTTGCCTCCATGACAACACTCAACGGTGAATTTGCATCTAAGACAAAGGGAATCACCTGTGCGGCAAATGCTAAGAAATCTAAGCGGATGCTACCAACGGCAACCTCTTGATGCCAGGTGTCAGGTGTATAACCTAGCTGCGGTAGCAAATATTGCACTATGAGTTTGCTTTCAACTTCGCTTTCGTTACGGCATAGCTCAGGATTAAAAGGCAATATTTTTCTACCTCTAAATAATTATTGGACTTAGGATAAAACCTCATATTTGCTAGATTATGGCATACACTTAATTATTCTGAGTGATATAAATAACTTATAATAATATAAATAATCATCATAAAATTAGTACTTTTGCTGATATAGTAACCACTTCTGAGAGCGATTTTCCCATTACCTTTGTAAATGGCTAGAATCAAAGTGTTTACCTATTTGCACTAAAGGTTTTGGCTACCGTATCTTGTCCCCACTGCCATCAACTCGTTGATAGTCAAGCTATTAGTTGTCCCTATTGCCGGACAACACTCAAAGCTTACGGTCATCCCGGTATTCCATTGCACCGCGCCACTAGGGACGGGTATCTGTGCGACACCTGCACCTATCACGCTGATGATACTTGCAATTTTCCCCAGCGTCCCTACGCCAAAGACTGTACCCTCTACCAAAATATTGAAGAGACAAAGTTAGAGTTTGAACAGCAGCGTTACACTAACAGTTTTGCAATAACTGTGAAAAGTTGGGTAAAACGCAATCAGGCTTTGCTGTTGCTATTAGGTTTATTATTGGTCTGTTTGTTGTTCGTTATATTAAGGTCTTGATTTGGGTTTACTAGGGAATGGGGAATAGGGAAAAGCAATGCTCCATGCCCAATCCCCAATCCCCAATCCCCAATCTTTCAAGCTGTGGTGATTTTGGATGCTTCCGCAATCGGTTCAACTTGTATCAGTGGTGCTTTTTCTTCAAATGCGGCTAAGTCGAACCAAAAAGTGGTGCCAATGCCAACTTCACTCACCAGATGGACTTTACTACGATGTCTGTCGATAATATTTCTGACAATCGATAAACCTAAACCCGTGCCTTCTAGGGTGTGAACTCGGTTTTCTACGCGGAAGAAGCGTTCAAAAATTGAGTGTTGATCTTCTGTGGCAATGCCAATTCCAGTATCAGAAATTTCAATCCGCACTGGACAAGATTGGGTGTGATTGGGTATGAAATCCAGTTGGTAGGCACGGATTACTACTTTCCCACCAGCTTTTGTGAATTTAAGGGCATTACCAATCAGGTTGCCAAACACTTGTACTAACAGATCATAATTACCCATTACCAGCGGCAAATTAGGAGCAACTTCTTGAAGGAGTTCAACACCTTTATCTTTAGCATTGAGTTGGTAAGTACGCAGTGTTTGCTCGATCGCTTGGGCTAAATCCACGCCATCGAAGCTGTAGTTACGACCAGATTCTAGTTTTGACAAATCCAAAACATCGTTAACTAGGCGGGTTAAGCGATCGGTTTCATGGTTCACAGTTTGGAGAAACTCTTGCCGTTCTTCTAAACCTAAGTCTTCGCCGTAGTCGTGCAGGGTTTCAATATAGGTTTTGATGTTGAATAGAGGCGTTCGCAGTTCGTGGGAAACGTTGCTGATAAATTGGCTTTTTGCATCGTTTAATTCTACCTCACGGGTTATATCTTGGACGGTAATTGCAATACCTTTGATGCTTTCCCTTTGCAGATTGAGTACTGTAGTCAAGAGAATGCGGATCGTCCGTGGGGTGGGTTGGTTAATAAAAATTCGGAATTCGGCGCTTTCACATTCGCCTGCTGCCATTTCGTACAAGGGACGGGTAATTTCCATTTGTACCGATGGGGGCAAGTGATGCAAAACATTGTGGCCTACCACATCAGCGGCTTCCCAGCCAAAAATTCGCTGCGCTGTGGGGTTGACTAAAATCACCTGCATGTTGTTATCAATCAACACGGCACCATCTGCGATCGTCGAAACTAGGGTTTCTAGCTTGGCTTTTTCTGCGGTTAGTTCCTCAATATTCTGTTCTTCATAGCGCTCTAATCGCTCTGCCATCTCATTAAAGCTTAAAATTAACTCCCCCAGTTCGCCCCCTAAAGGTAAATCAATACGCTGCTTGAAATTCCCGGTAGCAATTTGCTTCACCCCCACTAGCAGTTCTTTAATGGGTTTGGTGATGGTCAAGGCGTTAATCACTCCTGCCAAAATCACCATTACCCAAATCGTGATAAAAACGGCAATAGTGACATCGCGGGTAAAATTGGTGGAGATAACAGCGGTCTGATTGGGATTGATCCCGATCGCTAATACACCTAAGTATTTTTGATTGACAATCAGGGGAATAAATACATCGGTAACTGCCCCATCTGGGGTCATGTGTTGCCGCACCATCGGCTTTTCCCCATCACCAGGGTAATCTTCAGGCAGTTGTATTCGCCGTTTAATGGTGAGGGAATTTTCTACTTCGGCATCCCAAAAAGGAATGCCAAAAAAGATTTCCCCGGTTTCATCGGCGTAGAGCATATAACGCACACTAGAGGTGCTGCTATAAAAACGTTGGGAAAATTGGGCAACCTCAGTGAGATTATTGTCAGCGACTAGGGGCGCAACGTTGGCAGCAAGCAACAGCCCCAAATCACGACCGAAGCGGGTGTCATTCATCCGCGCATCCTGCTGAATTGTATTTACAGCCCAGAAGGTCAGACCACTCATCACCAATGAAACCACCAACGTGGCAACAGCCAGCAGTTTGGTCTGGAGTGTGAACTCTGACCACCAACTAGCGATCGCATGTCGAATTGTTTTTAACAGAGTTAGCATCTTAAATAAAGTTGTTAGTAATCTTTGTTATAAAGCCCAACAACTAAAAAATTAACAGTTAATTTGACAAATATGTTAGGGAAATGGGGCATTGGGAATGGGGCATGGGGCATTGGGCATTGACTATAAGGCATTAGTTATTGCCTCACATTCAGCACTCCCAACCCTTAACTCCTAACTCTATAACCGATATCTCGCCGATAAAATATCCCATCGAACTGAATATATTTGATACCAGCGTATGCTTGGGCGATCGCTTGCTCAAAATTTTCTCCAATTCCAGTCACATTTAATACTCGACCCCCATCTGTCACTACTTCTTGTTGCTGATTCAACTTCGTACCTGCATGAAATACAGTTGCTCCTGTTGCCTCTGCCTCACCAATGCCAGTAATGATCTGGCCTTTCTCATATTCTCCTGGATAACCACCTGAAGCTGCAACGACAGTGGCAGATGCTCCCCCTTTCCAAGCAATGGGCGGCAATTCACTTAATCGTTGTTGTACACAGGCTAGAATTAACTCTTCAAGGGGTGTTTCTAACAGTGGCAAAATCACCTGGGTTTCTGGATCGCCGAAGCGACAGTTAAATTCCAAAACCTTCAAGTCGCCATCGGGTGCAATCATTAATCCAGCATACAACACGCCTCGGTAATCAATGCCTTTAGCTCGTAAGGTGGCGATCGCTCTTTCTAAGACTTCTGTTTGAATGCGTGCCATCAACTCTGGGGTAGCAATGGGTGCTGGGCTGTATGCTCCCATCCCACCAGTATTTTCCCCTGTATCGCCGTCACCAATCCGCTTGTGGTCTTGAGCTGGCAGCAAGGGTCTAATTGTTAACCCATCGGTCAACGCTAAAACTGAAACCTCTTGCCCAATCAAACATTCTTCAATGACGACAAATTCACCAGCACTACCAAATTGTCCTTGAAAAATTGCATCAATGGCACTTTCTGCTTGTGCAACTGTTTCAGCCACCGTTACACCCTTACCAGCCGCCAAGCCATCAGCTTTGACAACAATTGGCGCTCCTTGAGATTTGACGTAAGATTTTGCTGCGGCAGCCTCCGTAAATACCGCTGCCCGTGCCGTCGGAATCCCTGCTTCTTGCATCAAGGCTTTTGCCCAAGCTTTACTCGCCTCAATTTGCGCTCCCGCTCTGACTGGCCCAAACACCATCAATCCTTTGTCTTGGAGGTAATCTGTAATTCCCTTAGACAGGGGGACTTCTGGCCCAACTATTACCAGAGTTATGCCATGTTCTAAAGCATATCGGCCCATGCCCTCAAAATCATCTACTGCTAAGGGCAAGTTCTGGCAACGTTCCATACTTGCCGTGCCCCCATTCCCTGGTACACAGATAACTTGCTCAATTTGCTTAGATTGCAACAGTTTCCATGCCAGAGCGTGTTCGCGCCCCCCATTACCGACAACTAAAACTTTCACAGATTTCCTCGTGCGTTCCTTGCGAAACGAGAATACCTTAGCGGTTCTCGCGGATCAATTTTTTCATTAATTCTTACACTTGTGCAAGCCCTTTATAATTAAGTATATAGGCATAAATTCATATATTTATTATCGGAGACGCTAACGCGAAGGAGAGGCAACGCCTTCGGTATGGCTTGTCTGCGACACGCTGCGCGAACGCTTAGAGCGAGTCTTTTCCCAAAGGGAGAAGGGGAGACGCACTCGCGTTCGAGTGTCTTCATTCTGACCGGAGGCGGAGCGTCTCCGGCTCCGCTCCTGAATTCTGAATTCTGAATTCTTCTCCAATTTGAAAATTATCAATTCACTAATTAATGAATTGATAATTTTTATTGTTACCTATTGCTCAACAGACTTAATAATGTATTTTGAATGCAAGTATATTAGTTTGATTATCTGTTATGTTGATAGACCGATAGTAATAGATTAAAAAATTTTCAATTAATAGCAAAATATTGATTATAATTATTAACTTGTCAATATAGAGATAAATCGGGATATAAAAAATAGGCGACATGGCTAAAATTATCGTTACTGGAGCCGCAGGCTTTATTGGTTCTCATCTTGTAGAAACATTGCTACAACAAGGAGAAGAAGTGATTGGGATTGATGAATTCAATGATTATTACGATCCTATATTAAAGCGTAACAATGTTGCACACTTACATCGTTCACCTGGCTTTACATTAATTGAAAGAGATATTCAGTTTTTAGATTGGCAGAAACTCCTAAAAGATGTTGATGTAGTTTACCATCAAGCGGCACAAGCAGGTGTCAGAGCAAGTTGGGGTAAAGCTTTTCGAGATTACACAGAACGGAATGTTAATGCTACACAAGTTTTGCTAGAAGCAGCTAAGGATGCTAAACACCTAAAAAGATTAGTGTTTGCCTCTTCGTCGAGTGTATATGGTGATGCGGAAACATTACCCACTCACGAAGGGATTTCTCCTCAACCAGTTTCTCCTTACGGTATTACTAAGCTAGCAGCAGAGTTTTTGTGTGAACTATATCACAAAAACTTTGGCGTGCCTTGTGTGACATTGCGCTATTTCACTGTTTATGGCCCCAAACAGCGTCCAGATATGGCATTTCATAAGTTCTTTAAATCCATTTTGCAAGATGAGGCGATTCCTATTTACGGCGATGGACAACAAACGCGGGAATTTACTTTTGTTAGTGATATCATCGCTGCCAATTTAGCTGCCGCTACTGCGCCCCAAGCAGTGGGAGAAATCTTTAATATTGGTGGTGGTAGCAGAGTGGTTTTAGCAGAAGTATTGGATACGATTCAAGAAATTGTTGGGAAAGCGATCAAAAGAAACTACATAGAAAAGGCAATGGGAGACGCCCGTCACACCGCTGCTGATATATCTAAAGCGGAGAAAATTCTGGGATATGAGCCGCAAGTCTCCCTGAGAGAGGGTTTGGCAGAGGAATGGGAGTGGATTAAATCTTTGTATTCACTCTAATAATTTGGATGGCTGATTGAGAAAATCTTCGTCTGAGAAAGAAGAAATTGCTTTGTAATCGGCATCATTGCAATTAATAACACCCACGTAATTAACCCCGATTTGTTGATTTGAGTAGCAAATGAGTAGCGGTATTAATACGAAACCTTAAAATGCTTGCTGTATCGTTAAAATCGTGGACTAGACTAGAATTACAGGGTAACAATCAGAGGAAAATTATGATGAGCGATCGCGACTATACCTTAATCATTGACAAAAGCGGTAGTATGTCTACACCCGACCAAGTGGGTGGTAGAAGTAGATGGGAGATAGCCCAAGAGTCTACTCTCGCTTTGGCAAGAAAGGCCGAACAGTTTGACCCCGATGGCATCACCGTTTACGTTTTTTCTGGTAGATTTAAACGCTACGATGATGTCACCTCAGCCAAAGTTGCACAGATATTTCTCGAAAATGACCCTGCTGGGACGACAAACTTAGCAGGTGTACTTCAAGATGCGCTCAATAACTACTTTCAACGCAAAGCAGCCGGTAAAACCAAGCCAAACGGAGAGACAATTTTAGTCATCACCGATGGTGAACCAGACGATCGCAAAGCTGTGTTTGAAGTCATCATTCATGCGACTCGCCAGATGGAACGTGATGAAGAATTAGGAATTTCAATCATTCAAGTAGGTTCAGATGCCCAAGCAACTAAGTTTCTGAAAGCTTTGGATGATCAATTGCAAGGTGTCGGCGCTAAATTTGATATTTGCGATACCGTCACTTTAGACGACTTAGAAGAAATGAGTCTTGTCGATGTATTGACGAATGCCATAACTGACTAATGTGTTGATCACTCATAGTCCAGTAACCTTTTAACTATTAACTGGAGAATTTAATCATGCTAGAAAATCGTGACTATACCTTGATTATCGACAAAAGCGGCAGCATGGCAACCCAAGATCAAAAGGGTGGTAGAAGTAGATGGTTTGCAGCACAGGAATCTACTTTAGCTTTAGCTAGTAAGTGTGAGCAATTTGATCCAGATGGCATAACTATTTACGTATTTTCTGGTAAATTTAAGCGGTACGAAAATGTCACATCTAGCATAGTAGGGCAAATTTTCCGAGAAAATGATCCCTCTGGTACAACTGATTTAGCAGGTGTGTTAAAACACGCAACTGATGATTACTTACAACGTAAAGCAGCCGGTCAAACAAAGCCAAATGGTGAAACAATTTTAGTGGTTACTGATGGTGAACCGGACGATCGCAAAGCAGTCATGAGGGTGATTATTGAAGCTTCTCGCCGTATAGATAGAGATGAAGAATTAGCCATTTCCTTCATTCAAGTCGGCACAGATCCACAAGCTACCCGCTTTCTCAAAGTCTTAGACGATGAACTCCAAAGTGCTGGTGCTAAGTTTGATATCTGTGACACCATTACGATGGAAGATATGGAAGATTTGAGTCTATCGGAAGTGCTACTCAATGCCATTAATGACTAGTACAGTTCGGCGTAAATAATCCACGCTTTTTAATATCTAAAACCCTACGCAGTGGTAATTACGTTAGCATAGCGGGGCGTAGCCCATTACGAATTACGAATTACGAATTACACAAAGCGGTATTAGCTATACCATTTATTAGGAATTGCAAACATGGATTCCATTGATAAGCTATTAGCTGAACTTCAAACTGAATACAAAGAAGTTCAACCACAACAGCAGCAGTCAAAATCAGCTACAGCAAAATCCTTTATTCCAGCATCGCCAAAGTCAGCATCTTTTATAGATAACCTTTTGGCAGAAGTTAAGGCAGATTTTGCCGAAGAGGATGCTGCTATTGAGTTAAAAAGACAGCAAGAATTAGAACAGGAACAAATTCGACAAGAACAACTCAAAGCCAAACAGTTAGAGGCTTTGAAAGTGGAAGCAAAAAAATGGTTAGCAAAAGTAGATCCACTCTCATCTGAAGGGCTTTGGTTTGAAAGATTTGCTGAAAGTTACTCCTCAAAATTAGAGGCCGCAATTGAGTATTTACGCAACAACGAATAAATTCAAAATTCCAGATCGCACAGATAATTTGCTTACTCGAATTGAAAATTAGCGATTATTATTTATTCTGTATTAATCAATATTAATGGTGATTTGTTTGAGCTAAATGTTGAATAGCCCATTCATGCATAGCATAGAGAATTGGTTGCAAAGTTTCTCCTAAAGGTGTCAACGAATATTCTACTTTTGGTGGAATTTGGGGATAAACTTCTCGATGAATAATGCCGTCTTCCTCCATTTCTCTGAGTTGTTGGGTTAGCATCTTTTGGGTAACTCCAGGTAAAGCCCGTTGCAACTCACCAAACCGTTTGACACCAGTCATTAATTCTCTAATAATCAAAACTTTCCAGCGTCCGCCAATCACCTTTAGGGTAGTTTCTACTTCACAAGTCAGCCTGAGATGGTTTTCTGCATCAGCTTTCATAGTTTTTTGTAGGAAATATCTTAATTGTAAGCTCCCTGTCCCCCTGCCTCTTCGTTTTTGATAAGTCAGGGTTCTGGGTGATTTTGGTCAAATTATTTTGAATTATAGGACTCATATTTGATTTGGTGAAAAAACTCAGTACAACTAAGAAGCCCTCCAATACTGCTCAGGTTTTGGATTTTTAACTCGGAATTGGGTTTTGGGAAAAGGTTAAAGGGTAAAGGTTAAAGGTTTTTTCTTTCCCCTTTTCCCCTTAATCGACAAGTATTGAAAAGCCCTGTTGCCTATTGCCTGTTGCCTGTTGCCTATTCCCTGTTACCTGTTACCTGTTACCTGTTGCCTATTGCCTATTCCCTGCCTACGCAAATCAGTTCAGAAATCAAAGCGGATTCCTATATTTTTGTCAAAGTTTCAGGGGAAGGCTAATTTGAAAGGTAGAGCCTTGACCTAGAATACTATTTACAGTAATTTGCCCTCCGTATCGTTGCACAATTTGTTGAGCGATCGCAAGTCCGAGTCCAAAGCCGCCTGTTTGCCGAGATCGGACAGTATCTACACGATAAAAACGATCAAATATATGTGGCAAATCACTGGATGGAATGCCAATGCCGTTGTCTTTGACCTGAATTACCGCAGAGTGAGACTGGGTAAAAAGATATAATTGCACCTTACCATCTGCTGGTGTGTACTTGAAGGCATTAGTCAGTAGATTAATTACAGCTTGTTTGAGCAAATTAGCATCAGCTTTTAACATGATCGGATGCTCTGGAAGGTGAGCATCGAAATTGAGATTTTGAGCAGGAGCTTGAGTAGCAAAATCCTGAGCAAGCGATCGCAATATCTCACACAAGTCAACGGGTTTTAATCCGGTTTCTGCAAGGGAGCCATTATGACGCGACAAAAAAAGCAGATCGTTGATCAGCGTACTCATGGACTTAGCAGTTTGGACGATATTTTGCAACCGCAATCTTTGCTCCACGGGGTCTTCGGGGGGCATCAGGGCAACTTGGGCATTGCTCAATACCGTAGCAACGGGTGCGCGTAATTCATGAGAAGCATCGGCTGTAAATTGCTGCAATTGCTGATAAGCACGGAGGCTTGGGCGCATTGCCAACCCGCCCAAAAACCAACCTGTAATGCCAATTACACCAAAAGTCACGGGAACCCCAAAAGTTAAAAACAAGCGGGCTTGGTTTAGTCCAACGCGTAAAGAGTTCATTGGAACTGCCGTTTGGAAATAGCCAATTAGCACCTTACCTTCCAAAATAGGAAGTGTAACTTGGCGAACCCAGGTTTTCGTAGTAGGCAACTCTGAGCTTATTGGTGCTTCTAATGTTTGAAATCCGGGTTCTGCGGTCAACTGTTTGCCACCCGATGAACCAACAAACTGCAAAAGTTGTTTATTAGAGTTATACCACCGCGCATACATTAGCCCGCCATTCAACGATGTATCACTTTCTACAGGAGTTTGGCCGCGCTGATTTCGCCATTGACTTTGATAAAGCGAGTATTGAGTTTTGGCAGCAAAGGTTTTACTTTGTGAAAAAAGTTCGTCGTCAAAAACCCGCAACTGTTCTTCTACACTCAGACAATAGCCCACCCCTGCAAAAGCAAACAAAATTCCACCCATTGACAGGGCAAACCAGTGAGCGAGATTACGACGGCTATGATCAAACATTTGTCATTGGGCATTGGGCATTGGGTATTGGGCATTGGGCATTGGGCATTGGGCATAGTTATTAATTCTTATCCCCCTGCTCCCTAATGGCTTAGAAAGGCGGATTTATTCGATATCCCATTCGATGCACTGTTTCTATCCAATCTTTTACACCAATGGTTTGTAGGCGCTGGCGCAAGCGGCGAACTAAGGTAGTAACTGCGTTACTTTCTGGTTCCTCTCCGTAGCTCCAAAGGGCTTGCTCAATCTGGTTATGAGATAATACTTGGCGGGGATGACGCATTAAATATTCCATCAATTGAAACTCCCGGCTAGAAAGTTGAGTTGTCAATGAACCAAGTTCGAGCGTCAAACTGGATAAATGAAGTTGCAAATCGCCCAAGCTAAGTATATCTCCTTGCCACATAGGCGATCGCCTTCCTAGTGCCCGGACTCGTGCCAATAACTCTAGAACATCTACAGGCTTTACTAAGTAATCATCGGCTCCAGCATCTAAACCCATTACTTTATCTAAAACCGTGTCTTTTGCCGTCAGCATCAATACAGGAGTCAGCTTACCTGCTCGTCGATATACTTGACACAATTCTACGCCACTGACTTTAGGCAACATCCAATCTAGAATCAGCAAGTCATAGTCTTTGCGAAAGGCAAACCATTGTGCTGTTTCCCCATCTGCGATCGCATCAACTGTATGCCCCACCTTTAATAATGCTGCCCGTAATGGCTCTAACTGCGATGAGTCATCTTCGACTAGTAAGATCAACATCCCATTTACTCAGGTTGCTGTAATTTTTCCTTGCTAATTTTAGATTAAGGTAAAAGGATGACGCAAAAGTGACGGGAAACACTCAACCTGATACCTTCCATGCAGCAACTTCAATTTTTTCAAGCGTTGCGATCGTTAGGCTTTGTGTTTTGGTTGTCCTTGCCGTTGATTGGATTAGTTTTTTGGCTAGGAAGCAGCTTTGTTGGAGATCGGATTTTAAGTCGCTCCAATATCACCAAAAAATATCTGCTAGCAGACACCCAATCGGCACGACAGATTATGAAAAGGATAGTAGCGATCAAAGTCGAAGTTTTCCCCGAAAAAGGAATTTCACGGGTGAACGTTAAAACTAACAACTCAGTTCTCACAAGGATAGTATTTGAATTTCCAATCACAGATATAAGCCAACTTGAAACCGCTCTTAGTCAAGAGTTAGGCTTACCCCGCGATCGCGTTAAAGAATTAATAGTTGAATCTAATGCATTATTGTAGAGACGGTGATTGATCGCAATACTGCTTGGGTAAAGCATTTTGAACTCGGAATTGGGTTTTGGGAAAAGGTTAAAGGTTAAAGGGTAAAGGTTAAAGGTTAAAGGGTAAAGGTTAAAGGGTAAAGGTTAAAGGGTAAAGGGTAAAGGTTTTTCTTTCCCCTTACCCTTTTCCCCAAAACCCGACAAGTATTGCGATTTATCGCGTCTTTGTGATTGAAAATTTTTTAGCCCTGGCAACTGGAAGTTGCGGTTATACAGACAAAACCCACCTCCGTGGGTTAAAAACCCTTGATTTTTGGCGTTGCTGAGTGGAAATATGAACTTGTATCACGCAGAGGCGCAGAGAGTAAGAGTTGAGAGGAGTTGATTTTTGCATTTCATATTCAAATTCAATAAACGACTACCC